>NZ_WXWP01000131.1:0-11069 GCF_009904765.1 Vibrio sp. V39_P1S14PM300 | reverse complement strand
CGATTAGGGTTTAGCAAACAATTCCGGCCAGTACATTCTGATATAGCCGACAGATACCCAGACAACAAGCAGAGTGGCGATCGTTAACTCAAACATGCCGAAGTGATGCATCCAATGCCATTGTGGGTGGTATTCTTGAAAGAACGTAGTGAGGCGGAACATTGCCACGGCGCTGATCACGGACGGAAAGGTGACGGCAGCAATGGAGGGTTGAAACTTGAGCTTAAGCAACCTGAAGTAGCATAGGTAGATTAACAACGTCATGGTAATCGCTATCCCAGCCAAAGCGCCCGTTAGAATCGGGTCCGGTTCAGGAAAGTTTACCAAGTAAGTCGCTAAAGTCAGGTTAATGGGGGCCGCCATGATCGCTAAGGTAGGGCGGGCGCGTCTGGGAAGCATGCCGAGAAATACCAGGCGATACAGAACCACTGGCAACATAAAGAAGTAAATAGTGATACAGGTTTGAACGAGCGTTTCGGAGAATACCGTGTGCTCGAACTGGTTACCAGCAAGCGAGCTGCTGATCAGGCCGACCGGATATAGAAACCAACTGGGGACGATATTCGCCATTTTGAAGTTGAGTAACTGAAAACTGAAAAACAGCAGCATCATGGTGAAATGCAGAAGAAGCGCGGCAAACCAGATCGGGTAAGCAATCGCCGGTGAAATCACCGCCAGATAATCACACAAAATCAGGATAGCCATACTCATTGGCGCCATTAAGCTTCCGCTCAGTGGATGACGAATATCTGCGAGAAAAGTCTGATAACTGGTAAAGTATTTGAGTAAGACTGGGATCAGGAGCAGGGCACCAAGCGCAGCAAGATAAGGGCGTATCAGTGTACCCACTTCAGGTACATAGAGTGACCAGGCCTGACCAAGACCTATCATACCCAGTGCAAGGGCTGCCTGAGAAGGGGGAACATTTTGTACACGGATCAGTCTGCGCCAGTTCAATTACAACTCCATTAAGAACTTATACTTCGAAAAGCACTGCCCAATTCCTTTCAGACAGTGTGGCGCGAATAATACCAAGTGAATGATATAACTGGCAATCACCCTTGAGCTTCGGTTGGGACATCCTCCTGTCGCAACTTCTCATTTTTCAGAGTTCGGTGAAGTAACTGACTATAAATCGGCTGTCCGCCCAGCATCTGGGCAAAAATGACGGCGCCGAGACTGGTAATGATGAGCGGTAGAATCAGGTAATAGTTGTTGGTCATTTCAATAACCAGCAAAATTCCAGTGATGGGCGCACGCACGGTCGCTGCAAACAGGGCACCCATGCCCGCAATGGCAAACATCCCTGGCTGAATGTTCAGCTCAGGTAACAGTGTACTGGCGATAAGGCCGAATGCGTAGCCAAACAAAGTGCCAAGTGCCAGCATTGGGGCAAATACACCGCCGGGTGCGCCTGAGCTAAAACAAATCATAGTGGTAATGATTCGGCCTAAAAACAACAGCAACAGCAATCCAGCGCCATATCCTCCATTGGTGATATTTGGGATGAGGTCGATACCGCCTCCAGTGAGCTCGGGCATGTAGAGCAACATCAGCCCGAAACAACCACCAATTAGTGAACCTGTCAGTAGGTAGCGTTTGCGGTCATTCTTGTGGACACGGATAAACATATCCTGAGAGAAGGTCACCAAGCGGTTAAAGATGACACCAAATACACCAAAGAGGGCGCCCAGCAACAGAAACAACCATAGTGCGGGCAGTTCTGGCGCATGATACTGAGGCATCGTGATCACGGCATCCTGGCCATTGATGTAGCGAAAAACAATATTGGCTGCAACCGCGGAAATGATTACCGCGCGGATAGAGATCAATGAGTAGCGGAATTGCGGACGCATCTCTTCAACTACGAACATGATGCCGGCCAGTGGCGCGTTAAATGCGGCCGCCAGGCCTCCTGCGGCCCCGGATGCCAGTAACGAATGTCGTGTGTCGTCGTTTTTAATCCGGAAAAGGTCGGTGACCATACGACCGATGGCACCGCCCATCTGTACTGTCGGACCTTCTCTTCCCAGCACCATCCCTGAGCCTAACGCGCCCATGCCGCCAAAAAACTTCACCGGTAAAACGCGCCACCAACGTACCGGGCGCATGCCATCCATTGCCCCTTCTATTTCAGGAATACCGGAACCTGCGGCTTCTGGAGCAAAACGGTGGACCAGATAGTAACCAATAAATGCCAGAGTGGCGGAAATTAAAAATGCCGCAAGCCATAGAGGAAGGACGCTGCCAATTTCACTCTTCAACCATTGAGTGCGGGTTTCTGAGACAAAGTGAACCGCGATTTCGAAGTAAGTGCCGACCACACCGGCCAAAATACCGACCAGTAATGCCATGAGAAGAACGGAAACTGGCGTTTTATCTTTTGAGAGAAATTGATTGATGGCATCTTTAGGAACATGCGCTAACAGGGAATGTTTTAACTTCTCTCTTTTGGTCATAAAAGGAAAAACCTCGAAATGGGATGGGGCAGAAACGACGTGCTTGAAATTATACGCCTGTCATCAGGTAACTATAGTTGTAAAGATGGAATATTGATTTGCATATATGGTGAACAAGTATTCTTCAAATGGATATTTTAAGCATACAAAATGATGCATGGATCACATTCTCAGCTTGCACTTTTCTGGTTTTGAACCATAGTTAATTTGTAAGGCATCTGAACCGACTCGCAGGGAGGATACAATAGCCTTACCTAAAATTTGGATGGATTCAAAAAACTCATTTCCATAGCCTCGTATCTTGATTGGGTCGCACCAACAGACTTCCCAATCCGCAAACTCACGATTGAGTCACGAGGACAAGGCGCACCATGATGTGCGCCTTTTCGTTTGCGCTGAATTTTACTGACCCCGTGTAATAATGAGCTGCTTGCTGCGGCTTATTTCCGTTATACTCAGGGCGTTAGTTAAGGAGCGTAACATGACCGTAAAAGTACCCACCAATATCATCACCGGCTTTCTTGGCGTCGGTAAAACCACCGCTATACTGGAACTATTAAAGAACAAACCACAGGATCAAAATTGGGCCGTTCTGGTTAACGAATTTGGTGAGGTTGGTATTGACGGAGCGATGATGACTGATCAGGGCGCGATGATAAAAGAAGTGCCTGGTGGTTGCATGTGCTGCACGGCAGGTGTGCCGATGAGTGTCGGTATCAATGCATTGCTGCGTCAGAAACCAGACCGTCTGTTGATTGAACCAACTGGGTTGGGTCATCCGAAGCAGGTGGTTGCGACGCTTACTTCTGCGCAGTACGAAGATTATGTTGATCTGAAAGCAACCATTGCGCTGGTTGATCCGCGTAATCTCAGTGATAAAAAGTATACCTCAAACCAGAACTTCAATGATCAGCTGGATAGTGCCGATATCGTAATAGGGAATAAAGTGGATCAGTGTGACACCCATGATATCGATGTGTTCAATGATTGGGTGACTGATCAGGCTCCGCCAAAAGTTTTTAGCCAGTTGGTTAAGCAAGGGCAACTCCCTCTCGAACTGCTGGACATCGAACGAGTACGTGAAGGCGCTTCCGCCAAGGTAGAGGCTCATCATCACCATCATGCGCAAATGGAGCCTCAGTTTGAACTCCCACCAGGCCAGACATTCGTTAGAAAGGAAAATAAAGGTCAGGGCTATTTTAGCTGTGGCTGGTTGTTTGGCGCTGAATATCAGTTTGATTTTGACGAATTGTTTTCGATGTTGAGTGCACTAACGGCAGAACGTGTTAAAGCGGTGGTGAACACGGATAAGGGGTGCTACGCCTTTAATGTTGCAAACCAGGTCGTGTCGGTGAATGCATTGTCTTTGGAAGGATTTGAATCCCGTCTTGAAGTTATTGATTCACAGCTAATGCCATGGGAACAACTGGAAAATATCTTGCTCAAACTCGCCGGAATTCAGCGTTAGAGCGAATGGGAATGGCTGGTGAGTCGCGTCGGGTGGCTCACTGCCTGTTACTATGACATGGTTATTTTCTTCCAATCTTTATATCCTCTTTACACACTTCGTTTCCTTCTATTCATTTTCTTTGTATTCATCGGACTACCATGGCCGGATATTTTTCGGTAAGGAACGTGTTACCACACGTTAGGGTTCATGAAATACAATCAACAAAGTAAAGTGCCGCTGGCTGTACTGGCGATCGGTATTGTTTATGGTGATATTGGTACCAGCCCGCTCTATGCAGTGAAAGAAGTCTTTTTTGGTTCCCATCCGATAGCGGTGACACCAGACAATGTGTTTGGCGTGTTGTCTTTGGTATTTTGGGCGTTCGTGCTCATCGTTTCATTGAAATATCTGTTGGTGGTGACTCGGGCATCACAGAAAGGGGAGGGTGGGATTTTAACGTTGTGCGCCATCGCTCAACGACATGCGCCTGCGAAGCTAAGCTATGCTGTACTGCTACTTGGCTTGTTAGCGAGTGGCTTTTTCTTTGGTGAAGCGGTGATCACTCCCGCAGTATCGGTATTGTCAGCCGTTGAGGGCATTGCGGTTGTCGAAGCGGATCTGGCGCCTTACATCATGCCGGTTGCTGTCGTGATTATTGTCTGCCTGTTTGCTGTTCAATCATATGGGACAGAGCGGATTGGCCGGGCTTTTGCGCCGATTATGTTGCTCTGGTTTATGACTCTGGCGTTATTGGGTGTGAAGGCCATTGGTCAGTATCCTGCAATCCTTCATGCACTGAATCCGAGTTACGCGGCTGACTTTATTTTATCTCACAGCCGCACTGGTTTGACGACACTAGGCCTGGTTGTGCTATCAATAACCGGAGTGGAAGCATTGTATGCTGATATGGGTCACTTTGGGATCAAGCCGATCCGAAAGGCATGGTTCGCTTTGGTTATGCCAGCGTTGCTGCTGAACTACTTTGGTCAGGGCGCCTACCTCTTGTCATCGCCGGAGTTCGGAAATCAGCCGTTTTACAACCTGGTTTCCAAGCCGTGGCTATGGCCGTTAATCACGCTGGCGACACTGGCTGCCATCATTGCGTCTCAAGCGGTCATTTCTGGGATTTTTTCTCTGACGCGCCAGGCGATGAATTATGGTTATCTGCCTGCATTGAAAATTGAACACACGTCTGCATGGTCACAGGGCCAGATCTACGTGCCCTTTGCCAATACGCTATTGTGCATCGTGGTCTTGTTTGTGATGGTTCGCTTTCAATCCTCGGCGAATCTGGCGGCGGCTTATGGGATCGCAGTGACGGCGATCATGTTGATCTCATCCTTGTTGACTCTGGTGGTAGCGTACTATGGATGGCAGTGGTCACTGTATCGAGTCGTGGCGTTTGGCTGTGTATTTATTTCGTTGGATCTTGTATTGCTCTCCGCAACCCTAACGAAATTTACCCATGGCGGCTGGTTACCGATGGTGATCGGTGGGGGATTGTTTACGGTAATGTATATTTGGCAACAACAACGGAGCAAATTGATTTTAACCGAGAAAAGCGAATTGTCGCTGGTGGCACTCTCATCGTCACTGGATAGTGAATCTATTCGTCGTGCTCCCGGAACGGCCGTGTATTTGTCACGAGAGACTCATCATGTCCCTCGTTCATTGCTACACAACCTCAAGTACAACAAAACGCTGCATGAACGCAATGTAATCTTAACGTTTCAATATGAATCGATCCCACAAGTGCATCCGTGCAAGCGAGCAGAAATCACACAGTTGTCTGACAGTTTCTGGCAGGTGCTAATCCGGGTCGGTTATCAGGAATCTCCCGATATCGAACAGCTGACGCATTCATGTGCGCTGAAAGATCTGTATTTGCATCCACAGGAAACGGTTTTTCTGATGTCGTCAGAGCGGATCAAGTCGAAAGGTGGCGGCGTTTGGCACAATGTGAAAGTGAGTTTGTTTATTCTGATGAGCAAACATGCCCTTCGTACCTCTGAGCGTCTTCGGATCCCATCTGACCGGTTGATAGAAATGGGGGTGTATCGAGAACTGTAATAAAAGGCCCTTACGGGCCTTGTATTATTTCGCGAGTGTCGGCTCTTGGGTCACATTAGCCAGTAAATCCCAACCTCCGCCTTTTACCAGTGACCGTGTAACGTCGGCGCTGTGAGCCAAATCGTAACCATGTTCAATGCATGGTGAATAGGCCACCACGAGCGAGGGGCCTGTGTGTTCGCCCGCCGCTTTTAATGCTTTAATGGTTTGGTTCATATTGGCCCCTAGCGCAATTCGGGCAACAAAGATACCCGGTACCTGTTGGTACATCGAGATCAGATCTTTGGCACTTTGCGTATTAGGCTGTGAGCACAACTTGGCGGTTTTACCCTCAGGGGTAGATTTCGATTTTTGTCCCCCGGTATTGGCATAGCACTGGGTATCGAGCACCAGTATATTGATGTTTTCCCCGCTGCGTAGTACGTGATCCAATCCGCCAAAGCCAATGTCGTAAGCCCAGCCGTCGCCGCCAACCAGCCAGACCTGTTTTTCAACCAGATAGTTACTCAGCAGTTTCAGTTCGTCATGTTTGATTGTGTCGTGACAGAGCTGGGACTTAAGCGTTTCGATTTGCTGACGTTTCTCCGGAATCTGCTCTGATTGTATTCTGTACTGATGATCTGGCAGTTCCTGACTGAGCAGGTGAGTCGCACGTTGCGTGAGTTGCTGCACAGCCAACTTCATTCCAAGGCCAAACTCGGCATTGTCTTCAAATAGGCTGTTGGCCCAAGCCGGTCCACGTTGGTTTTGATCCTGACTGTAGGGTGTGGTCGGTAAGTTACCGCCGAATATCGAAGAACAACCTGTGGCATTGGCGATATACAGGCGGTCGCCGTATAACTGGGTCAGAATGCGAATATAGGCTGTTTCGCCACACCCTGAGCAGGCATTGGGGTATTCAAAATAGGGCTGTACGGTCTGCAATGTCTTAACGTCGATCCTGTCTTGCAGGTGGACCGATTCGGACGGCAGTTTCTCAAACTGCTGAAACTGGCGTTGCTCTAACTCGTAACAGTCCGATTTGGCAACCATCATCAAAGCTTTGTTCTCTGGGGTGTTCCGCGCAGAAGCCGGGCAGACCTGAGCACACAACTGACAGCCAGTGCAGTCGTCGGGTGAGACCTGTAAGGTATATTGAGAGCCAGCATGTTGTCGTGATCGGTAAGGCATGCTTTTTAGTGGCTTCAACGTATCGCTATTGTGTTCGGCGGTGACGATCTTTGCTCTGATGGCTGTATGAGGGCAAATTGCAACGCAATAGCCACATTGCGTACAAAGATCCGGAGACCAAACAGGCAGTTCATCAGCTAGGTTCCTTTTTTCCAATCTTGCGGTGTTGGTTGGCCAGACACCATCGGCCGGGTATTGCGATACTGGGATGCGATCCCCTTTGCCTGCCAGCAACTGCCCTGTAAGCGAAGTTACATTAACGCTCAGCGGCATGGCGGCTGAATCCGGTGCAGGCTGACTTTTAGCCTCAAACGGGGATACATTCAGCGCTTTGACGCTGGCATCAATGCAACGCAGATTATTGTCTATCACCGACGGTTTTTTCCCTGCCAGACGAACCTGAGATTCGCTTTTGAGCTTATCGACTAGTGGTTGCCATTGACCCTTACCCAGCAACATGATCAGCGCAACCTGCATGACGATGCTGGGTTTGTCTTTCAGCTCGTGTTCAGCAGCAATGCGGTCGGCGTCAATCGTCATCACTTTAATCTGATCCGACTGAATTTTGCATTGCAGTCCAATTGGTAAAGCATTCCACAGAGCAGCGCCTGTTAACGGAGTATTCAGCAGCAGCGTGCCTTTGGGCATCAGTTGCGCGGCGATGTCGCGTTCAACCAGCAGTTTCATGTGCGCCACAGAAAGCAAACCGGATTGTCTTAGCGGATATGGAGCACGAATCAATTCTGGTGATAAGCGTAAATAGGTGGTGGTGATGTTGCCGGATTTTTTCGAATCGTAATCAAACTGGGCGTTTACTTGCCAGGAAAAGTGCTCACCGAGTGTGGTGATTGCATTTTTGCAAGCGCTAATGCTGCCATCCCCACCGTAGCCATACACAATGGCAGTGCTGTCTAACGAGGAAGACAAAAATCGTGGAGTCACTGACGGTAAACTCAACTGAGTGATATCATCAAGAATACCAATAGTAAATTCGTGTTTCAGATTCTCGTCTGGCAAGTTCAGCATCTCAAAGATCGCCTGGGCATCCTCCGGATAAAAAGCTTTCCCGGATAGCCCATATCTCCCTCGGCACAGTTGCGCGGAGTTCCCTGACTGACTAACTGCTTGCAACACATCGAGATAGAGTGGCTCACCACTGCTGCCTGGTTCTTTGGTTCGATCCAAAACGGCGATACGCTGGACGCTTGACGGCAATGCTTGCAAAAAGGCTTCGGTGGGAAACGGACGGTAAAGCCGAATGTTTATGACGCCAATCTGTTCGCCATGGCGACTTTGTTGTTCAACAAATGCCTGAAGTGTTTCAACCGATGAGCCCATCGCGACCACTACTCGGGTTGCCTGAGGGTGACCACTGTATTCCACGACGTGGTACTGGCGACAAGTGTGATGGGCAAACTCGTTGAGAATCTCTTCCACGATCTCCGGTGTGCGCCAGTGATAGCTGTTTTGTGCCTCCCGGCACTGAAAATAACTGTCTGGTCCGGCAGTAGCACCGCGTAGCGTAGGCCGATCCGGCGTCAGAGCACGGTGGCGGAACGCCAGAAGATCTTCTTCAGGGAGTAAGTCGCGAAGCTCTGTGCCTGGAACCGGCGTGATATTGCTCAGCGAGTGTGAAGTAATGAAACCATCAAAAAAATGAATAAACGGCAACCGACATCTCAACGAAGCCAGATAAGCGACAAGTGCCATGTCTTGTGCCTCTTGTCCGTTGCTGGCGACCAGCATCGCAACCCCCGTTTGTCTTACTGCCATTACATCCGAATGGTCACAGAAGATCGATAATGCATGCGTGGCCAGGCTGCGGGCTGCGACGTGTATGACACAAGGTGTAAGTTCACCCACCAGCTTGTACAACGTCGGGATCATCAATAGCAATCCTTGAGAGGAGGTGAATGTGGTCGACAGGGCGCCACACATCGCACTGCCGTGCACCACCGCAATCGATCCGCCTTCAGATTGCATTTCAATCACGGTAGGTACGGTACCAAGCGCATTCGCTTTCTGTTGTGAAGACCAGCTTTCGCAACATTCCGCCATACTGGTACTGGGCGTGATGGGATACACGGCGATCACCTCACTCAGTTGATAAGCTATTTTTGCTACGGCGGTATTGGCGTCTGTAATCCAGTTCATAAATCAATAAACCTTATATTGCGTCGCAACCATTGCGACTTAACAGGAAAGTTGTATGATGCCTGCTTGGTCAGTTGTTTGAACCGACGAGAAACAGGTATGATTAAGACGCTAAAAGTGGCGAACATTCAAGAAGTGCATAAGGTTGTCGCAATGGCAACTTTGTATGGACTGGTGACGTTCGTGGGAGTGCTGTACCGCAGAGAAATGATTGAAACCGATGTCGCGATGTTGTTTCTGTTACTCAACATTTTAAGCGCATCATTGCTGAAGCCGAGAAATACGTACCTGATGACGATTGTCGGTATCGTGTCGTTTCACTACTTCATTCTGCCCGATTACAGTTCGTTCCGGTTTCAGAATGCGCAGCACATCATTACCTTTGCGGTCATGGCTTTTAGTGGGATATTCGCCAGCAATATAACACAGTCTCAGCGCAAGCAAATAGACAAAAACAAACGGCTGCAACATCGGCACAAAACCAATTATCAGCTCGCTCGCCATCTGTCCGCTTTGCAGACCAGCCAACAAATTGCTCAGGCTACCATTCAATTTTTGCGCAAAGAGCAAGCGCTGGAGAGCCGGATTTATCTGGCTGAACCGAGCTGGCACCTGCTTGCTGGCTCGAATGAGAACGCGTCGCCCAATGTGATAGGTTGGCTTAAAGAGCGTAAAACGCCACCAGGAATGAACGCGTACTGGCTAAATGACAGCAGCGAAACAATAGGTGTATTGCTGGTCGATGCGGACAAAGAGCTCACCGTTGATCCCTGGGTCATTTCACTGCTTAGCCTGTCTCTGACTCGTTCTCAAGCCACTCAGGCGCTGGCCGAGGTGGAAGCAACCAGCCGGATGGAAAGTATGCGTACTACGTTGCTAGCATCGGTATCGCATGATCTAAAAACACCACTTGGCACCATTATCGGTGCGGCAACGACTTTGCGAGACAGTAGCGTGAAACTGGCTGCTCCGGTGCGCGAGGAGTTGCTTATTTCCATTGCAGAACAAGGTGAGCGTCTGAACCGAAGCCTGACGAAGTTATTGGATATTACCCGTTACAGCGCTGGTGCTCTGGTGCCGAAACGAGAATGGGTAGAGCCTGAGGAAGTGATTGGCAGTGCGCTGCAGCGCTTGTCTGCCCGCGTAAAACATCATAAGGTGCGGCTGATCAGTGAACCGATGTTGGTCGAACTCGATAGCTTGTTGTTTGAACAAGTTGTGTCGAATCTAATTGAAAATGCAGCAAAATACAGCCCTGATCAAAGCGAGATCGAGATCAGAACGGATTACCGTGATGGGCAGTTTGTGTTGTCAGTATCGGATCAGGGCAGTGGTATTCCTGAGGAGCAATTGACCAAGATATTCGAACGTTTTTATCGTCTGGAAAACTCTGCTGTTGACGGTACTGGCTTGGGATTGGCGATTTGTCAGGTGATTGTACAAGCGCATCATGGCGAAATTACTGCAAACAATCGCGAAGGGGGGGGCAGCTGTTTTTGTGTCACGATTCCCTGCAAACTTTATGATTTGAGAGAACTGTATGAACAGTGAAATCAAGATACTGATTATTGAAGATGAAAAGCCAATCCAACGTTTTTTAAATGTTTTGATTGCCGGTTATGACTATCAGGTCAAAATTGTAGACACTGCCGAACAAGGGCTACATGCGGTAGCAAACTGGAATCCACATTTGATTTTGCTGGATTTGGGCTTGCCTGATATGGACGGCATTACATTAACGCGCGAGTTAAGAAGCTGGACAGAGA
>NZ_WXWP01000141.1:0-11090 GCF_009904765.1 Vibrio sp. V39_P1S14PM300 | reverse complement strand
GGCCCAGCGCGATGTAATCGAGAAGCATATTGGTGTCCTAGTTCGGTCTTTGAGAAATAGCAGTTGCTACTATTGATAAAAATAAGTAATTGATTGTAAAAAGTATAGTGTCGAAGCCAATTTATACATATCAATTGTGTAACAGAGTTGTGGTTTTTCGGTTCATGGCAACTTTTTATCCAGCGACCATCAGACAGGGAAAGCAATAATGTCAATCTATGGAGAAGCAGCAGCGATTTCTTCAGCTGCGGTTTGGGCTGCCGCCACCTGGCTTTACAGTCAGTTCAGCCATCAGTTTTCGGCACTGCAACTGAATATTGTGAAAGGTGTGGTTGCATCGGCGATGATGTTACTGGTGTTGCCGTTTATGCCACAACCAGAGTGGCAACTGAGTGCGTCTCATCTGTGGATCCTGGGCCTGTCCGGTGTGATTGGCATCGCGATCGGTGACAGCGCTTATTTCGCTGCGCTAAAGCGAATTGGTGCTAATAAAACGCTCTTGCTGGAGTCTTTGGCTCCGCCATTGTCGGGCGTATTGGCTTTGCTGGCGCTACGTGCCAGCCTGAGTCTGCAAAGTTGGTTTGGCGTGTTGCTGACCACCGCTGCAGTGATGTATGTGATTGCCGAACCGCACACCGGGCGGATCATGTCGTCCAGCGGAATTGCATTTGGTGTGCTTGCCAGTGTGTGTCAGGCGACCGGCGTGGTGATCTCGCATTACGCGTTGGTCGAAGGGAATATTCCACCGTTGATTGGGGCGTTGATCCGTCTCAGTGTCGGGGTTGGGGCGGTGATGCTGGTGGTTGGGCGACTTGAATCTCAGCCTTTTTGTGCCATTCGGCGTCATCTCAGTCAGCTTAACCGTTCATCGTTGGGCTGGTTGTTGGCGGCGATTTTTGTCGGCACATTTCTCGCGTTGTGGTTGCAGCAGATAGCACTGAAAAACGCCAATCCGGCCATCGCGCAGACGTTGATCGCCACCAGTCCACTGTTTATCTTGGTCATCTGCGCATGCAGAGGGGAACCTCTGACCCGGCGCAGTGTGCTTGGTACGCTGGTTGCGCTGGTAGGGATTTCGTTGTTCTTTATCCGTTAGCGGTCAGGTTATTCAATACAGATCTGATTACGTCCATTGGCTTTCGCACGATACAATGCTTTGTCCGCGCGATAAAAAGTCCGCTGGGTATTTTCGCCATCGCGGTGCTGTGTGACGCCGACACTGACGGTCAGCCCGCGCTCGCCCAGAATATCATCCCAACCAAATTGGTATATTCTTTCACGGTAGTTTTCAGCGTGCATGGCGGCTTGATCTTGATGTTGATTTTCCAGGATCACCAAAAACTCTTCGCCACCAAAGCGAACACAGGAGGCTCCTCGAAAGCGGAAATACGCAGCCAGTTGTTTGGCGACGTTAATGATTGCCTGATCGCCGACCAGATGGCTGAGTTCATCGTTGATCGATTTGAAGTGGTCGATATCGATCACCAGCAATGAGAAGGTCGCATCGTGCAGCAGCAAATCTTTCAGCTTAACGTCCAGCCAGCGGCGGTTGTGCAGGCCGGTCAAAGGATCGGTAAACACATCCTGCTGCAATTGAGCCACAGTATTCTTCTGGTTTTCGGTGGTTTCTTTCAGCTCGCGGTTCTCAAGCTCTGACAGGATCAGCTTCAGTTGCAGTTCAAAGCGAGACAGGCGACGCAACTGAGAGGAGCCGAGCTCGCTGATGGGGATATTTTTCATCAGATCCGACTCAATTCGGTAAGCCTTTTTCTGATATTCGAGTGCCCGCTTAAAGTCGCTGTTCATCTCACAAGCGGCGCTGTAGGTATCAAAACACCGTTTAGCCAGCACCGGGGAAGCGTACTGGCGAATGCGTTTGCTGATGGTCGCCAGAATCATGTTCGCCATGTCGGATCGTCCGAGCTCACTCAGGCAGTGGGCAAGTTCAAGGCGGATCATATTAAACAGCCAGCTCGAACTGGTGTTTCCGACGCTGTATTGAATGTCGCCCAGAGCGTGAAGCGCCTTGGTGGTATGACCTTCCAGACGCAGGATTTTCGCTTGATAGAGCAGAATTTGCCCGGACAGAACCTTATCACTGACCAGAATACTTAATTCTTCGCACTCTTTGATCAAATCGTGTGCCGCCGAGACGCGGCGCAGTTCGATAAAGCACGCCAGCATGTACAGTTTGTATCTCAGCCGCAGCGAACGACTGGAAATGGCGTGATCAATGCCGTCTATCTTTTGGTAGTAGCGCAGAGCGCGATTGTGATCCCCATAAGCATCACACAGATTACCCATCCCCAGAATGGCCAGCACATAGGCATCAATGTCACTGTGCTCCACGGCGATACTGGAAGCGGAGACGTATTCGTTAAGTGCTCCGGAGAAATCCCCCATTTCAAACAGGCGATCGCTGAGGCTGTTTTTGACTGACAGGATCACATCGGCATCCTGCGGCAGGCTGAGCAAACTCAGTGCGGCGCGCAGCTCGTCGATACTGTTGCGAATCTGATTGAGAGTCAGGCGGTACTCGGCACTGATGATCCAGCAATGGGCTTTTTCACGCGGTGAACTGGCGATGTGTTGGCGGGCATAATCCCAGAAGATGGTTGCCTCTTCACCACTGACAGAGGAAGCATCCAGCCCTGATTCACGTATTTTATTCAGTAGTGCTTCCATCTGATACCTTATGCTGGCTCTCTTCCAGCTGTTCCAGAGTAAACGGGAAGGACAGAACGTCCTGACAGATCACCTCAGGTTGTTGACCTTTAAATCCTTTACGCTGCCATGGATAGAGTTGAATCATATTGCGCAGGATCTGATACATCTCATCGGCGGCCTGTCCCTGTTCGGCCAGTAGCAATCCCAGACGGTTTTGGCTCAGGCGAGCGAGTAAGTCTTGCTGATGACACAGGGAGTGAACCAACTCTGTGCAGGCATCCAGCAATTCCGGATTGGCATGGTGAATTGTCACAACCGTATGCGAGGCGCGTTTCAACTCGGTTTTATGCTGCATCAATTGCTCCCACCAATAGGTTTCAGAAACCAGGCGACTGAGATGTTTTTCCGGGTCGTATTCGTGCTGGGCCCGAATACGGTTGATCAGCTTTCTCGCCCGCTGTTCCAGTTGGCGTTTGGAGTCTCGCGCTTTGTCCAGACCGGTACGGGAATTTTGTTCACGCAGCATGTTGACGGAATGCTGGCGGTACTTTTTGAACGCAGCCAGCGCAGCTTGATCGTCGCCGCATTCCTCGGCAACCCGTGACTGTTGAAAACAGATTTGCGACAGCAGCTCACCATTATCAAAACTGGCGGCGGACGCTTCGGCTTCGACCAATAGTTCGGCAGCTTTCACTGGGTTTTTGCGCAGCAGTTCCAGCCGTGCCCGGCTGATAAATGAATGTGCTTTCATCCAGGTCAGATTGTGCTCGACAGCCAAATCGTGCGCCTTGCGGGTCGCTTCTTCGGCTTCATCAGCCCGTTCCAGACCGAGCAGCGCCAGGCCGCGAAAGTCCCATATCTCGGCGTGCCAGGTCCTGTCCGGGTGGTACTGCAGCGCTTCTATCGCGCCGTCGAGTACCGTCAGCATCTCAACATAGTTGTTAAGCAGGTAGTGGTCCCATGCGAGCAAGATGCGGGATTTGCCTTCCAGCCAGTCGATACGGGCATTATTGGCAACTTTCACCGCCAGCTCATGAGTCGAGCGAGCCATATCAAGCTCATTGGTGATGCGCCAGATGTTGCCAAGCCCAATCAGCGCCTCAATCTGAAATTCGACTTCACCGACCAGCGCGGATTGCTCCAGTGTGTTAATCCAGTATTGTTGAGCAGAATAGTATTTGGCTTGCCCCCAACAGTGCAGGGCGTGGATATGCAGAATTTCCGGCAGGTAATCATCGGTGTCGAGAGCGTTGAGTTTGGCGTAGGCGTCTTTGATGTACTTCAGCCCTTTGCGATAGTCCATCTGACACCAGGCGCAACGTGACATGATGATCAAACACTGGATCCTGCCTTCAGGATAGGCAATTTGGACAGAGCGATTGGCGCATTGTTCGGCCAATTTCAGCACTTTTTGAGGGTTAGACTCAACCTGAGCCCGTAATTGCTCAATTTCGGCTTCTAACGTGTGCTGACTTTTGTCCAATGAATCAATCCTTTAGCTCAGCGCATGGCATGCGAAAGACATTATAAAAACAGCAGTCAGGCTAAAGCCAGAATAAGCAAACACCGGCCATTAAATAGCCGGGTTAGTTCACACTATTCTTGGCTACGACAGCAGTTCGCGCAATGTCAGTGGTTGCTGCGTCAGGCCAAGGTTTTGTGCCGCTGTTTTCCCTGTCTTATCTTGATAGCACAGATTGTGCCAAGCTCGAAAAATATCCAACATGGGCAACAGACCACCAGGGCGAAGCTTGCGTCTCGGCTCGTTAATGAACGTCGAAAAAAGTAGCTGGAAGCGCTGGTGGTAGAATTCGATTTTTCCTGTGCTGGCCTTGCGGAGCCAGTATTCCGGCGTCGGATGATCTCCGGCCAGGTAGCATATTCCTTTGGCGGTGTGATGCTGAGAAGCGATCGCCCAACGGTCGCGCCACCATCCCATATGAACAATGTCGATTTTGTCAAAATCTTGTGTGTTCTCCCAGCCCGGATCTTCTTCTACGTACATAAGGTCGACATTTTGACGCTGAATACGAGGCAGGCATACACTCAGTGCGGCAGAGCGCAGCACGGGGTCTTGGGGCATATAAATCGATACGCGTTTGTCGTCTCCACACATATCCAGCACATGCAAAAAATGGGCGTAAGAGGTGTAAGGAGGTCGTATTAGTGCGCCTTTGGACGGGTAATTGAATGAGGTCAGGTTGCCCATCGGATCTTCGACGTTGCCGCGGGCTAGAATCGTTTGATATTGCTGGTCAATGCGTTCACGCAGATAGGGTGATGCCTCAGGTACTGGCATGTTGGCTTCTGACGAGTGCTCGCGGGAGACAAAGCGAGCGGGTGTCTGGTAAGGGTCATGGTCGACTTCGCCCTGCGGTTCTTCATCGGAGGCGTAGTTGACGTGCTGACACAAAATGTAGCCGGTGTTGGCTTCTCCCGTGGTGATCCACAATACGCCGTTGTTGCTCTGCGGCTGCAAAGGTACGTAAAACGACGCCAGTTCGTATTCGCTGGCATGGTTGACCCAGCGCGCATCTATCATCGCCAGTTTGCGTCGGCAGCGGCTGGCAATGTGATCAAGGTGATCGTAGAACGTTTTTGGGTTGATCGACAGCTTGCGGCAAATTTCACGCACCGAGTAGCTCATGAAGAGTAAGCCGAGCAGATTTTCCTGAAAAGTCAGCTTTTTGTTGGCGCCGGACCATTTGTCGACAAAGGTAGACTGACACGCTTTGCAACGATAACGCTGTCGGTCACCACTGTAACCAAATGCGTGGTACAGATGTTTATGAGTATGAACGGACAAGCCGAAATTTTCGCACTCGTCGTTGCGACACGCCGGAAGGCCATCGCTGTGCAGGTGTCTTAAACGATGCAGTTCGTTTAACACTTCCTGATTGTTAAGTAAGGGGGGGAAAGCACCGCACTCTCGACATACCATCGTTGGCCGCTTAGGGTTAGCATGCTGCAAAACGTAACGATTTGCCTCACTCAATCCAAAGTTGTCACACGCCAATGTTTTACAAAAGTTGAGTTGTAACCCGTCTGCCTCCTTTGGCAGTTCATCGTTTGACACGATCGCCCCCTCGGGAAAATTCAGGCTGCCAACCGGAGCTGGCAGCTTGGTACTGTGGAAAAGAATTCGTTATCACAGTCGATTAGATGTTGATCGCCGTTTCCAGAGCGACTTTCATCATATCGTTGAACGATTTTTGACGGTCTTCTGAGCTCAGTTTTTCACCACGGATGATGTGGTCAGAGACAGTCAGAATGGTCAACGCACGTGCGCCCAGATCCGCTGCGACGCCGTAGATGCCAGCCGCTTCCATATCCACGCCCAGGATGCCCAGTTTCTTCATT
The DNA here is from genome assembly GCF_009904765.1 of Vibrio sp. V39_P1S14PM300. Lineage (NCBI taxonomy): Bacteria > Pseudomonadati > Pseudomonadota > Gammaproteobacteria > Vibrionales > Vibrionaceae > Vibrio > Vibrio sp. V39_P1S14PM300. The sequence goes on along the minus strand of NZ_WXWP01000141.1, from coordinate 5,063 downwards.
TTCTCGAAGATGTCTTCTTCCGGGGTGTAGAACAGGTCAGCAGAGAATACGTTACCCACTTTCACTGGTATTTGCTGATCTCGCGCCTGGTGTACGGCTGTTTCGAGCAGGTCGTAGTCGGCAATGGCAGCGAAATCGTGGTTATTGAAGCGGATACGGTTCACTTTTGAATCGGTAGAAGCGCCCATGCCGATAACCACGTCCATCAGGTTAACGTCATCGCGTACTGCACCACAGCTACCCACACGGATAACGTTTTTCACGCCGTATTCTGAGATCAGTTCGTGTACGTAGATGCAGCATGATGGGATACCCATACCGTGGCCCATAACAGATACTTTTTTACCTTTGTAAGTGCCTGTAAAGCCAAACATGTTGCGAACGTCACAAACTTGCTTCACATCTTCCAGGAACGTTTCTGCGATGTATTTTGCGCGAAGTGGATCACCCGGCATAAGGACGGTTTCTGCGAAATCACCTGGTTGTGCATTGATGTGAGGGGTTGCCATAGCTTTTACTCCAATTTGTCAGTAAATGCATTGAGTCATTTTACTGTTTCTGTTGAAAGTGTGTTTTCTTGTTGAGCCAATACTAACCCTGTCAGTACTGGCTCCTTGAGAAGTATGTCACAAAAAGCCCTGTGTGGAGGGATATATTTTCCATTGATAACCAAATGTGTTGAAAGTGGTAAGGCAATCGATTTGTGTAAACGTTTGGCTGCCTTTTTGTGGTGATTGTTCTGGAAACAAAGCGTGAGCTTTTTATTGGTGTACAAAAAATATTTTTGTACACAGTGATCGACTTGTGCTAATAATTGTACAAGAAAATAATATGTACACATGTCGATGTTCGAGGTGAACCATGGAGAGTCAATCTGTTCTGGTCGGCGTCAGCGCTTGCGTATTGGGCGAGCGGGTCCGTTTTGATTCTGGCCATAAAGTGAGTAATTTCGTCACCAAGGAGCTTGCTCCTCATCTGGAGTTTATTTCTGTGTGCCCGGAAGTCGGCATCGGGATGCCAGTGCCACGACCAACTATACGGCTCATCTCCGACGAAGAGCGCATAGCGCTGGTGGAAACCAAAGATGAGCAACGTGACTACACCGAGGCAATGCAGGCGTTTGCCAAGGATAAAGTCGCCGAGTTGGATCAATTGCCGTTGTGCGGGTATATCGTGTGTGCCAAGTCACCGACCTGTGGAATGGAACGCGTGAAAGTGTACAAAAAGAATAACGCCGACAAAGACGGGGTCGGCATGTACACGCGTGTATTGATGGAGTCGATGCCCTGGCTGCCGATTGAAGAGGACGGGCGTCTGAATGATCCGGTGCTCAAAGAGAATTTCATCACCCGGGTCTATTGTCTGCACGATTTGTATACTTCAATGGGCGGCGTGCCCACTGCCAGCAAGCTGATTGAGTTCCACTCACGCTACAAGCTGACGTTAATGGCGCATCATCCGCAGTCTTACCGAGAGCTTGGCCGGCTGGTAGCCAGTATCAATCAATATGACATCAATGAGTTCTTTAACTTGTATCGTTTGGGATTGATGCAAGCCATGGCCATTCGGGCCAGCCGCAAGAACAATACCAATGTGCTGATGCATCTGCAGGGATACTTTAAGCGTTCGCTGAATAAAGATCAGAAAGCAGAATTGCGCAAAGTGATTGATGACTATCGGATCGGGCTGTTGCCGCTGCTTGCACCAATGACTCTCATCAAACATTACCTCAACGCTTATCCGGACAGTTATCTGGATAAACAGAAATATTTGAACCCCTATCCGCAGGAGTTACGTTTACGTTATGGGTTGTGAAACAAAGCTATATGCAATTCGGGAAGTGGCCGAAGCAACCGGAGTGAAACCGGTCACGCTGCGTGCCTGGCAGCGTCGTTATAACCTCATTCAGCCGCAGCGCACAGAGAAAGGCCATCGGCTGTACACGCAAGCGGACATTGATACCATTCATGCGATTCAACGCTGGCTGGCCAAAGGTGTGGCAATTGGCAAAGTCAAAGGCTTGCTGTTGTCAGGCGATGAGGAGACCGGCGCAGAGCAGGCAGACAACATGACGCTGGACGAAGTGGAAAGTCTGCTGGAAGCGCTGGCCGTACTCAATCAGGGCAAAGCCGAAAGCATCCTCAGCGGTGTGTTTAAAGAATATCCGCTCAAGATTGTGACTCAGCAGTTTGTGATGCCGGTGACGGAGGCTCTGGACAAAGTGAAGTCTAGCCAGCGTACGCTGCAAAAAGCGTTGTTCCAGGCGCTGATGCTTACTCGCATCAGTGCCATCATCGACGCGGAAAATAAAGCGGCGACCAAAGGCAAGTGTCTGTTCGTCAGTCTGGATCCGGTTGGAAGCGTCTTTGCCTGGCTGGAAGCGCTACAACTGTCCGAGACCGGACTACGGGTGATTGTGTTGGATGGGGCTGACGATCTGACCGGGCTCTGTGATGGTGCGGCCTTAGAGTTTTTCTCGCGCTTACATGTGTTCTCTAACCGTGCATTGCCGGATGTTCAGCGGCAGCATCTCGTCGCTTTGTCCAGCCAATGGGACGAACGATTCAGCGCGTCGGATGTGCTGCGGGCACTGCATCTGGACTAGGGAGGCAACATGCAACTGGTATGGTTTCGTCGCGACTTACGTGTTGAGGACAACACAGCGCTTCAACAGGCCCTCCGTTCGGGAGATGCGGTGGTGGCAGCCTTTGTGGCTACGCCTGTGCAGTGGCAGGAACACCATTTGGCGCCGATTCAGGCAGACCTGATTTACCGGCGTCTGTTTGAATTGCAGCGCGATCTGTCCGCACTGGATGTGCCTTTGTTGTATGCCGAAGAGGCTCGTTTCAGCGATGCTGTTGCGGTGGTGACCCACTGGGCGCACACTCTCGGTGCGGTCGCAGTGCACCTGAACAAAGAATACGAACTTAATGAAGTGCGGCGAGATAACGATTTGCAGGAGGCGTTGGCAGATGTGGCGATCGACTGCCAACAGCATGACGACAAATGTGCGTTGCCACCGGGGACGGTGCTGAATCAGCAGGGAAATTATTTCAAGGTGTTTACCCCTTTTAAAAAAGCCTACCTCAAGCGTTTCTATGAAGTCCCGCTGACAATTAAGCGCAGCGACAAAGCATCCCAAACAGCGGCTCTCGGTTCACTGTCCAGTGACGTGTTGTCCAATGAGGCGCCTTTTAGTTATGAGCGGCACAGCAGTAATGCTTATCCGGTTGATACCCGCAGTGTGATCGACACCATGCGCGATTACTGCGCACAATCCGTAGAGCAATATCATCAGGTGCGCGATTTCCCGGCGCAGGATGCGACCAGCCGACTGTCGCCGTATCTTGCTATTGGGGCGCTGTCGGTACGTCAGTGTTTTGCGAGGCTCAGTTATGGTCACCCCCACCTCTGCTCAGGCAGGGAAGTGTGGCAGAGTGAGCTTATTTGGCGTGAGTTCTACCAGCATTTGCTGCATTTTGAACCTAAACTCAGCCGTAGCGAAGACTTTGTCCCATGGGGGCGTCATCTTGAATGGTGGTCTTCGGAAAAGCATTTGCAGGCCTGGAAGGAGGGGCGTACCGGTTATCCCATTGTGGATGCGGCCATGCGCCAACTCAACCAGACTGGCTGGATGCATAACCGGTTACGAATGGTGGTAGCGAGTTTTTTGACCAAAGATCTGCACGTCGACTGGCGGGAAGGTGAAAAATATTTCATGAGTAAACTAATCGACGGTGACTACGCCGCCAACAATGGCGGTTGGCAGTGGTGTGCGTCGACCGGTTGCGACGGTCAGCCTTATTTTCGTATTTTTAATCCGGTCAGCCAGGGAGAAAAATTCGATACGGCAGGGCGTTTTGTCCGTCAATGGGTGCCGGAGTTAGCAGACGTTCCGGACAAATGGATACATCAACCCTGGAAATGGCCGGGTGTAAAGTCATTGTCATATCCATCACCAATAGTTGATCACAAAGCCGAAAGAGAGATAACCTTACGCCTCTATAAAGAAGCCAAGGATAATTGAACATGTTGCGAAAGTTACTCTCGTTATGTTGTTTGCTGAGCTCAACGGCGTTCGCAGCGACTTTTGACCTTCCGCCGGAGGGGAGTAACATTGTGGGCCGTATGCAGTACCACGAGGTCAAAGACGGTGAAAACATGTCGGACATCGCCAAGCAGTACGATGTCGGCTTTCTTTCGCTGATGGCGGCCAACAAAGGGGTAGACCCCTTTGTTCCTCAAGTCGGGTATGTGCTGACGATTCCGTCAGAAATTATTCTGCCGGCAGTCAGACGCGAAGGTATTGTGATTAACCTGGCTGAACTGCGCTTGTATTACTTTGAGCCAGAGCTGAATAAGGTGCACATTTTCCCGGTAGGGATAGGCCGAATTGGCCGCGATACACCCGAAATGGAAACCACCATCAGCCAGATGAGACCCAACCCAACCTGGACACCACCGGCTTCGATTCGTCGAGAATATCTGGCGAAAGGAGTCGAGTTACCGCCCGTGGTACCGGCTGGACCGGATAACCCGCTGGGTTTGTACGCGATGAGGCTGGCGTACGGCGCGGGTGATTATCTGATCCACGGCACCAATAAGGATTTTGGTATCGGTATGCGTGTTAGCGCGGGCTGTATTCGAATGGATCCGAAAGATATTGAGTGGTTGTTTCATCAGGTTGGACGTGGCGTGAAAGTCAAAGTGATCGATGAGCCGATCAAAATGTCGCTGGAGCCGGATCGCAGTGTGTTCGTCGAAGCGCATGAACCGTTGACTCGCAGTGATGGCAGTAAGAAACAGTTGAAAGTGCCACAGGAACTGGTTTGGTGGATGGAGGAGCACAACATTCCTCAGACCAAAGCCCGCTCGGTGATTTTGGCGCAAAATGGTGTGCCAGTCGAAGTGATTCCGCCAAGTTTCGATTCGGCTGACTCGGATCCGTTAGGTGATGATGTTGACTTTGCTTTGCCAACCGAGTGAGTGAAAGATAAATAAAAAAATGGTGACCCATGAGTCACCATTTTTTTATTTCCGCTAACGCAGAAAAGCAAAAGGGC
>NZ_WXWP01000048.1:0-11092 GCF_009904765.1 Vibrio sp. V39_P1S14PM300 | reverse complement strand
ATACTACCTTGTACATAATTAATATTTGTATCGCTTTGTAAGGGTCATGTATATGGATGTAGAAACCGTTGGGCGAGTATACAACCAGCTAAACAAGCAGACGCTGCATTTATTGAGGGACATCTACCACGAGGAAGTGGTGTTTGAAGATGCCGCCCATCGTCTGCAAGGGTTGCCTGCTCTGCACGATTATTTTGATTCACTCTACGCCAACGTTACTCGTTGTGAGTTCTCGATTTCTGAACAGCAACAGATCGGTGACACCGGATTCCTGATTTGGACTATGCATCTCCAACATCCTAAGTTGCAGAAAGGCAATCCGATCCAGGTCAATGGTGTCAGTCACTTACGGTTTTCACAGCACAAGGTTATCTATCACCGCGACTACTTTGATTTGGGTGAGATGCTGTATGAGCACTTACCTTTGTTGGGCGCTGTGATTAAGACGGTGAAAAAAAGGCTAGGACAATGAACGGTGTATTGATTACAGGGGCAACCTCCGGCATTGGTATGCAGTTGGCGAAAGATTATGCCGATGACGGCTGGCATGTGATTGCCTGTGGTCGTAATGAGAAGGTGTTAGGTGAACTCGAGTTTTACTCGGATTTAATCAGTGGATTGCGCTTTGACCTTACGAAGCGTGAGCAAACGATAGACGCATTGGCGCATTTGCCGTTCAGACCCCAGCTTTGGATTCTCAATGCCGGTGATTGTGAGTACATCGACAATGGTCATATTGATGCTGGATTGGTTGCGCGGGTAATGGACATTAATGTGACTGGTATGGCGAACGCCATTGAGGGGATACAGCCACACTTCTCTGCGGGTCATCGTATAGTGATGGTAGGGTCCATTGCCAGTGAAGTGGCTTTGCCGCGCGCGGAAGCGTATGGCGCGTCGAAAGCGGCCGTAAGTTATCTCGCCAGAGCGCTGGCTTTGGATCTCAAAAGTCAGGGCATAAGCGTGACGACGGTATTTCCGGGTTTTGTGAAGACGCCGCTCACCGATAAAAACGACTTTCCTATGCCCATGCTTGTCTCTGTTGAACAGGCTTCTCGGTCGATTCGTCGCGGTGTGGCAAAAGGCCGGCGAACACTCTATTTCCCGTTTTGGTTTACCGGTTTTTTCCGTCTGATGTCTCTGCTCCCATACCGTTGGCAAGGCACTTTGGTATCGGCATTAATGAAAGGATAACAGTTATGAATATTGCCATTATCGGCACAGGGATATCCGGTTTGACCTGTGGTCACTACCTGCACGAACAGCACAACGTGACGTTGTACGAAGCGAACGACTACATTGGTGGTCACACTGCGACCGTTGATGTCGAGCTTGATGGCCGCACTTACGCTGTGGACACAGGTTTTATCGTTTTCAACGACCGTACGTATCCACATTTTAACCGCTTGATGCAACGCATTGGTGTGAGTGGCTTGCCGACCGAGATGAGCTTCAGTGTCCACAACCAAACATCAGGTCTGGAATACAACGGCCACACGCTGAGCACACTGTTTGCTCAAAAGCGCAATTGGCTGAACCCTGCATTCTATCACTTTATCTTCGAGATCATCCGTTTTAATCGTCTGGCTAAAGCGCATGCAGAACTAGATTACGCACACACACACACGCTAGGTGAGTTCCTGCATGAGCAGCGTTTCAGCCGAGCCTTCTGTGACAACTATATCCTGCCAATGGGAGCGGCGATCTGGTCATCGACACTGGCTGACATGCGAGCATTTCCGCTGACGTTTTTCCTGCGCTTCTTTCTCAATCATGGCTTGCTTGACATCATTAACCGGCCTCAGTGGTTTGTCATCCCGGGCGGATCCCGACAGTACATCGCGCCGCTCATTCGTGGGTTTGAGGACAAAATACGCCTCAGCTCACCCGTAACTCAGGTGACCCGTCATGTTGATGGTGTGTATGTAGAATCGAATGGGGTGACGGAAAAATACGATCAGGTAATCTTTGCTTGCCACAGTGATCAGGCGCTGGCGATGCTGGCTGACAGCTCGCGAGCTGAACAGGCCATTTTGGGTGCGATGACGTATCAGGCCAATGATGTGATCCTGCATACCGATACGACCTTGTTACCCAAGCGTAAAACTGCGTGGGCGTCGTGGAACTATCGCCTCAACGGGCAATCCGGTGAGGAAATACGCAAGCCGACGTTGACGTACAACATGAATATTCTGCAGCACCTGGACGCTGAGCACACGTTCTGTGTTTCGCTCAACTGCCGTGATGACGTTGCACCAGACAAGGTACTGCGTTCATTTGTGTATCATCACCCAGTATTTACCACCGAATCCATTGCTGCTCAGCAACGCAAAGACGAAATTGATGGAGTTCGTCGAAGCTGGTTTTGTGGTGCTTACTGGCACAATGGTTTTCACGAAGATGGCGTGCGCAGCGCACTGGATGTTGTGGCGCAGATTGAACGTTGTGCATCTGATGTGGTGCATCAAGGGGCAGCCTGATGGCAGAAGACCTCAACAGCCGTTTGTTTGTCGGCACCGTTCGTCATCGACGTTTCACTCCGTTGCAGCATGCTCTGCACTATCGCCTGTTCATGCCGTGTATTGATCTCGATGAGTTATCTCGACTGGAGCAACGCGTGTGGTTATTTGGCCGCCGATGGTTCCACTGGGCGCGCTTTCGTCGTGAAGACTACCTTGGTCAGGGTGACCTGAAACACGCGGTACGAGATAAAGTGTTTGAATTAACCGGAGTCCGGTGTGCCGGCCGGGTCGAGGCGGTGATTCATCTGCGTTACTTGGGTGTGTATTTCAGTCCGGTCAATTTTTATTACTTATATGACTTGGATGGTAACTGGTGTTATTTGCTGGCCGAGGTGAGTAATACGCCCTGGAACGAACGACATTATTACGCAATACCCGCGCAAGGTGGCGATGCAAACCAACATTGGCAACATCAGAAAGCATTTCATGTCTCGCCGTTTAATCCCATTGACCAGCATTATCAATGGCGGCTTAAACCACTGGTTAAAAGTCTGATGGTTCATTTGGAGTGCCATCAAGACGGCAAGGTGTTTGATGCCACTCTGGCCATGAAACCCAAGCCTTTTCGATCTGGACGTTTGCTGCTCGAACTGATCAAAACGCCAGTGATGGCGGTAAAAGTAGTCGCTGGTATTTACTGGCATGCGCTGAAGTTATGGGTGAAAGGGGCACCGCTTTATTCTCACCCGAAATATCACTCTAAATCGCAGAAGAAATAGAACAATAAAGGAGTATTGCAATGTTAAATGCGAATTCAATGACGCTACCTAGGCAACTGACCAGCGTTCAGAAAACCGCGCGTTCACTGTTATTTAAGAGCCTTCATCAACTGAGTGTCGGCTGTCTGACTGTTGTGGAATCGTATGGCGAGGCAGAAGGGCAAGACACCTTTTACGGCGGGGAACATCATGATTTGCATGCGGTGATAGAGATACATCATCCGGGCTTTTTTCTGCGTGTTGCGCGCGGGGGGAGCATTGCCGCAGCGGAAGCGTATATGGACGGTTGGTGGGACAGCCCGAACCTGACCCGCTTGATGGAACTAATGGCTCGTAACCTGACTGCGCTAGATGATATGGAGCGTCGCAGCAGTTGGTTAACCCGACTGACGTATCGCGTAGGCCATTGGCTGAACCGCAATACATTGCAACGCTCCAAGCAAAATATTCATGCTCATTACGACCTCGGCAACTCGCTCTACGAGACGTTTCTTGATCACAACATGCTGTATTCGTCAGGCGTGTACCTGATAGATAGCGATACGTTGGAGCAAGCTCAGAACAACAAAATGGCCAGATTGTGTGAGCAGCTCAAGCTCAGCGCTGACGATCATGTGATTGAAATCGGTACTGGTTGGGGCGCGATGGCAATTTATATGGCGAAGCACTTTGGCTGTCAGGTGACGACCACTACCATTTCAGACGAGCAATACCTATACACCCAAGAGGCTGTGGCTAAAGCGGGGCTTGAAGATCGTATAACGCTGCTAAAGCGAGACTACCGAGAGCTAGCCGGCCAGTACGATAAATTGGTGTCGATCGAGATGATTGAAGCGGTCGGACGCGAGTTTCTTCAATCTTATATTCAAAAATGCCAGTCACTGCTCAAACCCGGTGGCTTAATGGCCATTCAGGCGATCACTATTGCCGATCAACGCTACGATTACTACGCCGACAATGTCGATTTTATTCAGAAGTATATTTTTCCGGGAGGTTTTCTGCCGTCGATCACTGCTTTGACCAGCGCGACCACTCGACACAGTGATTTGGTATTGCGCGATCTGTTCGATATTGGCAGCAGCTATGCACGGACCCTGGCAGATTGGCGTCAGCGTTTTGACCAAGCAGAAATGCACGTCCGGGCGCTGGGTTACGATGAACGGTTTATCAGGATGTGGCGTTACTACTTTTGCTATTGCGAAGGCGGGTTCCTGGCCAGAAGCATCAGTACGGTGCACATGACGTTTGAGCGCCCTTAGTTGAGGAAACGCAGTATGTGGCGGCTGATCATTGCTTCAACCTGGTTTCAACTCTTGTGGTTTCTGGCGGTCCTTGGTCAGACGGCTTACCAGTACTGGATGCTCGCGGCGGTCGCTTTGACGTATCTGGTTTCCTGGCAAGCTCTGTCCGTGAGAGGGCTTTGGATTGGGGTAATAGCGCTGCTGGGTTGTGGTGTTGACTGGGTAAACAGTCAGGCCAACGTGCTGATCTTTCCACAAGCGTCTTTGCCTGTGTGGCTGGTGGCATTGTGGTTCATCTTTGTCTGGTATGCCATGTTTCTGGTGCCTGTAGTGAGCCAATATCCGTTGCGGTTCGTATCTACAGTCGGAGGAGTTGCTGGGAGCCTCAGCTACTGGGCGGGTTTCAAGCTCGGAGCAGTACAATTTGGCTTTGACACCTTCTGGAGCCTGTTCTTGTTGTGGTTAGAGTGGGCAATACTGGTTGCAATCATCATCAGGGTATTGAGTCATGAAAAGAACAGCTTGGTACAGGGGCGCGATTAGTATCGTTTTGCTGTTGTTATCGTCATTCTCCTTTGCGGTCGTTGCGTCCTCAGGGAGCGAGCACACTTCAGTGCAGTGGAAGAGCTGGCCGACGGTCGGCAAGGCACAGTTGTCCTGGTTTATGTTCGATATTTATGAATCTCGTTTGAAAGCGCCGGCCGGGACGTATCAACTGGCTGACGATATTACCCCTCACGCTTTGGCGCTGCAGATCGATTATCAACGCAACATTTCCCGCGATGAACTGCTTAATGCGACAGCCGAACAGTGGAAAAAACTGGGCTATTCATCAACCCGTTATCGTCCCTGGCTGGCAGCATTGTCTGGATTGTTTCCGGACATTTCCAAAGGGGATCAACTGATTTACGTGACCAACGGTGTAGAGGGGAGCTTATGGTATGCCGAACGCAATCATGCACCGAAAGTGGTCGGTTTGGTATCTGATGAGACGCTGAACGATGCCTTTTTGTCTATCTGGCTATCCCCGCGTAGCCAGTATCCGGAATTAAGAAAACAACTCATAGGGATGCACACGAAATGAAATGGATGGTGGCCATGGTATCCAGTCTTTTACTGATGGTTGGTTGCTCGACCGATGTCGGAGAGTATCAACAAGCGACACCGCGTTTTGATTTGTTTGAATTTTTTCAGGGAGATTTAACGGCCTGGGGCATGATTCAGGATTACAGTGACAAACAGACACGCCGTTTTGAAGTGCAGATACAAGGGCAGGTTGATGGCGATACGCTCACACTGGTTGAAGACTTTGTGTTTGATGATGGAGAAACAGACCAGAGGGTATGGGTGATTAAGCGTGTCGGAGATAAGCGTTATCAAGGGCAGGCGGATGACATTGTTGGTGTGGCCAGCGGAGAAGAAATGGGTAATGTCTTGCAGTGGAAGTACGATTTCGAATTACCGCGCGGCGACTCAACGGTGACCGTAACGTTTGATGATTGGTTATATCGTCAGGATGACAAACGGGCCTTCAATGTGACCAAGATTCGCAAACTGGGGTTTGAGGTCGGGAGGTTGACGATCTTCTTTGAAAAACAATAAAAAAGGCTTCCCTCGGGAAGCCTTTTTTGCTTTTGGCAAATTACAGTTTGTCGGTCAGCTCAATAGCCTGACCAATATAGTTTGCCGGGGTCATCTCTTTAAGACGGGCTTTCTCGTGCTCAGGTAGCTCAAGGCCGTCGATGAAGTTACGCATTGCTTCACCATCGACACGCTTACCACGAGTCAGTTCTTTAAGCTTTTCGTAAGGCTTCTCGATACCGTAACGACGCATCACGGTTTGTACTGGCTCGGCCAGCACTTCCCAGTTCTGATCCAGCTCTTTCAACAGGGCTTCACGGTTCACTTCTAGCTTGCTAATGCCTTTCAGTGTCGACGTGTAGGCAATCACGGCGTAGCCAACACCGACACCCAGGTTACGGAGAACGGTGGAGTCAGTCAGATCGCGCTGCCAGCGTGAAATTGGCAGTTTCTGTGCCAGGTGACCAAAAACAGCGTTAGCCAGCCCTAGGTTACCTTCAGAGTTTTCAAAATCGATTGGGTTGACTTTGTGTGGCATGGTTGAAGAACCGATCTCACCAGCAATGGTTTTTTGCTTGAAGTGGCCAAGTGCAATATAGCCCCAGACATCACGGTCGAAGTCGATCAGAATCGTGTTGAAACGTGCGACGGCATCAAACAGTTCTGCGATGTAATCGTGTGGTTCGATTTGAGTGGTGTATGGGTTCCAGGTTACGCCCAGAGATTCTGTGATGAACTCTTCAGAGAATTTGTGCCAATCCAGTTCTGGGTAAGCAGATAGGTGTGCATTGTAGTTACCAACCGCGCCGTTGATTTTTGCCAGGATCTCAACGTTTGCGATTTGCTTATATTGACGCTCCATACGGTACGCCACGTTTGCCATCTCTTTACCCATGGTTGATGGAGACGCAGGCTGACCGTGTGTACGTGACAACAGAGGGATATCACGGTATTCGACTGCCAGTGCTTTGATGGCATCAATCAGGTTACGGATTTCTGGCAGAATAACCGTCTCGCGCGCTTCCTTGAGCATCAGAGCGTGCGAGGTATTGTTGATATCTTCAGAGGTACAGGCGAAGTGGAGGAACTCGTTCACTGCGTGCAGCTCAGCCACGTCGGCGACTTTCTCTTTCAGGAAGTATTCAACCGCTTTAACGTCGTGGTTGGTGGTGCGTTCAATCTCTTTGATGCGCATCGCGTCGGCTTCAGAGAAGTTCGCGGCCAGGTCGTCCAGGAATTGGTTTGCCTGTGCACTGAATGCTGGTACTTCGGCAATCTCAGCAGTGGCTGCAAGTTTTTGTAGCCAGCGGATTTCAACGATAGTACGGTATTTTAGCAGACCGTATTCACTGAAAATTTCGCGTAACGCAATCGTCTTGCTTCCGTAACGGCCGTCTACTGGTGAAACAGCAGTCAATGCTGACAGTTCCATGATGTTCTCCTGAATTGGGTTTCTAAATTTCGTGAGCTTTATACCAACATCGGTGGCAATTGTCACGAATATTGCGCAAACGTTTGCGCGAGAGTGGTTTGTATCGAAAAAAGAGCTCGCGATAAACGCGAGCTGATCATTACATTCTGGCGAGCAGGATTTGTGCCTGCTGGACCATTTTCTTACGTCCGAAAATCAGGTGACGACGTTTGCCGCCAACCTGGCGCCATAAGACGGCGCAGCGGATACCCGACAGCAGTAGGGCACGGACTTTATGCTGATTCGTGGTTTGTTGCAGTACCGACGGGGTTCCTGTTACCTGAATTCGCGGGCCGATTGGGCTGATGACATCCAGATAAACACTGGCCAGATTGCTGATCATATTGTCGTCAAGCAAATCGTAGTGCTCCAATTGGCGTTCCAACATTTGCAGACGGTCACCCAGTTGAGACATGGCATCACGGCGTCCGGCCAGTTTGCGCTCCAAGGCCATCAGACTGATGATGTAGCGGGTAATTTCGCTGCCAGTAGGCGTGCTGTCGATGCCTTGCACCAAACATTCGAGGCCCACTTTCAGATTGGTTTCACGGCCAAAGACCTCCAGAGTTGAGCCTGGGTTGATGTTCAGCACCGCTTTCAGGGAAGTTTCAAACGCGTCCGAATCACAGTCACCGTTTTTCGCTACCTGTTGAACCAAAGCAACGGCCTGGCAAATGCCGGCAAAAGCGATAGTACGGTCGTAGAGTGTGTTAGCCACGTAGTAGTACTCCTCAATTCCTGTTAAATGCGTTCTTCGATGATGCCACCGCCAAGACACACTTCGTCTTTGTAGAAGACGGCGGACTGGCCTGGTGTCACCGCGACCTGCGGTTCATCAAAGATCACTTTGATGGTTTCATCGTCAACCGGGATGATGGTACATGGAATATCTTGTTGACGGTAACGTGTCTTCACGCTGCATTTCAGTGGTTCTTTTATCGCCACACGGTCGACCCAATGCAGTTGTGATGCGATCAGGCCTTGTGATTTCAGCAGCGGATGATCGGCGCCCTGAACGGCAATCAATACATTGCGTTTGAGATCCTTGTCTGCCACGTACCATGGTTCTTCATTGCCGCCACCGCCTTTTTGGCCACCGATGTGCAAGCCTTTACGCTGCCCCAAAGTGTGATACATCAGACCTTGGTGTTCACCGATGACATGGCCTTCCGGTGTCTCAATTTTACCCGGCTGAGCAGGCAGATAGCGAGACAAGAAGTCAGTAAATTTGCGCTCACCGATAAAACAGATACCGGTCGAGTCTTTTTTCTTGGCTGTGATCAGGCCTTGCTCTTCTGCGATACGGCGAACTTCTGGCTTCTCCAGCTCACCGACCGGGAACAAGCTGCGGCCAATTTGCTCGTGGCTAAGTGTATATAGGAAGTAGCTTTGATCTTTGTTGCTGTCTTTGCCACGCAGCATCTGAGGTCTTTCGCCTTGTTGTGGGAAGGTACGACGCACGTAATGACCCATGGCGATATAATCCGCATCCAGCACTTCGTCTGCAAATTCCAGAAACGCTTTGAACTTAATTTCTTTGTTACAAAGGATGTCTGGGTTAGGAGTCCGACCCGCCTTATATTCCGCCAGAAAGTATTCAAAGACATTGTCCCAGTATTCTGCAGCGAAATTAATGGTATGAAGGTGAATGCCAAGTTTATCGCAAACTGCCTGTGCGTCGGCCAGATCTTCTGCCGCCGTGCAGTATTCTTCGTTGTCATCTTCTTCCCAGTTCTTCATGAACAGGCCTTCAACCTGGTAGCCTTGCTGCTGGAGAAGATAGGCAGAAACGGAGGAATCCACACCGCCGGACATGCCTACTATGACTTTCTTTTGGCTGTTATCAGACATTACTTAACACCACTTAAATAAACTGGACGCAAATTCTATCAGAAAGAGTTTAGAGGCGACAGATCCGAGAGGTGCATCACAAACAACTTTCTGAGCAAAAGCTCAATGGTTTTCAGGATAAGTTTCTATATATGTGGCATAGTGGCGGGAAAACAATACCAGGACCGAAAACATGAGCGAAAAAAGCGAATTTATCGAAGAAGGCGAGTTGCTTGAGATCGTCGAAAACCAACTCGAAGACGGCAATCCACTTAAAGTCAAAGAGACGCTGATGCGTTTGATGATGACAGGGACTTCGCGCGAAGACGCCGTGGCGATGATGGCGTGCGCGGTCTCGATAGAAGTCTTTGATGTGATGAAGAACGGCGGTGAGTTTAATCTCAAACGTTATTCTGAGCACCTGGAACGGCTTCCTGATTTGAGCTTCATGGAAGGTGAATAAAAAATAACAGTCGCAATCGTTTGCTATAATTCCCTTTGTTGCCGCGCCTTAGTGTGCGCGGTAGAATCCGGCATCCTTTCATCCCATACTCAATACAAACACTATGAAATTTCCAGGACAACGTAAGTCTAAGCACTACTTTCCCGTCCATGCGCGCGATCCACTGGTAAGCCAGGCGCAAGACAGCAAAACCATGTCTCGTACCCATATTATTGGTATCGATCAAACATTGGTCGATATAGAGGCAAAAGTCTGTTCAGAAATGATTGCTAAATATGGATTGAGTAAGGGACACTCGTTAGTGATCGATGATGACAGTGCCGAAGCACTGTATAACGAGTTAAAAGAAAGCAACTTAATTACCAATGAATACGCCGGCGGCACGATTGGTAATACTCTGCACAACTATTCCGTGCTGGCGGATGATCGCTCCACTTTACTGGGTGTGATGAGTCAGGACATTAAAATCGGCAGCTACGGCTATCGTTACCTGTGCAACACCTCCAGCCGCATGGATCTCAATTATCTTCAGGGCGTTGAAGGTGCCATTGGCCGCTGCTTTGCACTGATCACAGAAGATGGTGAACGCACATTCGCCATCAGTGAAGGTCAGATGAATAAGCTGAGCCCAAGTAGTATTCCGGAAAAAATCTTTAAAAACGCGTCAGCCCTGGTACTCACTGCGTATCTGGTGCGCTGTAAAGAAGGCGATCCGATGCCGGAAGCCACAATGCGTGCGATTGAATATGCCAAGAAATACGATGTGCCAGTGGTACTGACGCTAGGCACCAAGTTTGTCATTCAGGATGATCCTGAGTTCTGGCAGGAATTTCTGCGTGAGCACGTTTCTGTGGTCGCGATGAATGAAGACGAAGCGGAAGCATTAACTGGCGAAGCAGACCCGTTAGCGGCCTCAGACAAGACGCTTGATTGGGTGGATTTGGTACTGTGTACTGCCGGACCTATCGGCCTGTACATGGCGGGCTATACGGAAGATGAAGCGAAACGCGAAACGTCTTTACCGCTTCTACCGGGATGTATTGCTGAATTTAATCGTTACGAATTCAGCCGTCCGGCGGTTAAAGACGCGTGTAATAATCCGATACGTGTTTATTCACATATTGCCCCTTATATGGGTGGTCCGGAAAAAATTAAAAATACGAATGGTGCTGGTGACGCTGCATTGTCTGCTTTATTACATGATATGGCTGCAAATAAATACCATAAAGAAAATGTGCCGAACTCAAGTAAACATTCTTACACTT
>NZ_WXWP01000387.1:0-11093 GCF_009904765.1 Vibrio sp. V39_P1S14PM300 | reverse complement strand
GTTTTGAACAGTGTTTGATATTCTGTTAACCAAGTATCATTTGCGTCGGCCTTGATTCCTCTCTATTTGGCGCCGACAGGGGTTTTACATTGAAAAAGCAACGGCAAAAGTATGTTTTTATGCTCGAACGCGGTGAGTATTGTGTTTGGCTAAAGAAGTGTGGCGAAGACAAACGCACCGTGTTAAACCGCTCCCTTAACCGATTGTTTCGAAAGAGTAAACGCTTCGCGCACTTAACGCTGTTCAGTGCCTATACACCCAAACAACGCTTCGAGCATGAAGTGGCAGCGTTGGAATATGCTATCTCCTGTGATCTGCCTGTCCCTAAGTTGCTCTACATTGGTCGCTCCTGGTTTGTCACGGAGAGTGCCGGCGAGCCGATTGTGCGTGCCCGGCAACACTCACCCAAGCTTTTGTTTACCAAGGCGATGGGCTGTTTGCAACAGTTGCATCGTGAGGAATTTATTCACGGTCGCCCGGCGATGCGAGATATCGTGGTCAATCAGCAAGGGGAAGTCACGCTACTGGATTTGGAAGAGTCTCGCTTGTCGGATTCGGCACGCCTGCGGGTACGAGATATGGCGCTGTTCCTGCTGGACTCCTACCGTTTGTCTCGTGTCAGCCAAAAAACTCGGTTAGACGCACTCAATCTGTGGTTGCAGCAAAGTGATCCCGCCAATACCGACGAGTTGTATCGGGTGGCTTGCCGCTTAAAACGTCTGGTTTGGATTGCACACACGGTGTTGCTGGTGCGCAACAATCGTTTATCCAAACAGGTGATCATGTTTGAGCGCTTATTGCAGCGTGTTGATTTCCCGCAGCGCCAAGAGGTTCAGCTCTCCGCTTGACCCCAGAATGACAACAAGGCTGGCCTGTCAGGTCAGCCTTGTTGTTGTCAGTCGAGCGATTTCTTAAAGCGCATCGAAGCCACCACGAGACCGAGTACCGTAAACGCAGCGAGCCAGAGTGTATCTCGCCACAAATCGGCCAAATCCGCCCCACGCAGAACAATGCCCCGAATCAAACGCATAAAGTGGGTGGCCGGTAACACTTCTGAAATCCACTGGGCGATAACGGGCATTCCCTCGTAGGGAAACATAAACCCAGACAACAGTATGGAAGGCAACAGAATAAACACAGTCATTTGCATCGCCTGAAGTTGGGTGGTGGCGATGGTGGAAATCATCAGGCCCAGTGTCAGGCTGGCGGAAATAAACAGCAAGGTGCCAAATAAAATCTGCGCCAACGAACCGTTGATCGGGACATCAAAGATCAAGTGGCCGAGCCCAAGTATGATGAACACCTGTACTAGCCCGACAAAGATATACGGAATGATTTTGGCTACCATCAACTCGATCGAATGAATGGGGGTGGTGATCAGCAGTTCAAGGTTACCCCGTTCGCGTTCACGCACAATTGCGGCACTGGTGAACAGGATCATGGTCATGGTCAGTATGACGCCCAGTAGCCCCGGTACAATGTTCACCGCTGAACGTCGGCTCGGGTTGTAAAAGAGCGCGACGTCAAAGGTTTTAACCGTTTGGGGGCGAATTTCAAAGTCAAAATCGGTCAGCGGCATGGTCTGCAAGCCAAGAATCGCAGAACTGATCATGGTGTCGGATCCATCGACTAACCATTGCCCCAATGGACGATTTTGCATCATACGCTGCGTGAGATCCGGTGGCAGAATCAATGCCGCGCGCACCAAGCCATCCTGAATTGCTTGCTCAGCTTGTTGCGGGGTTTCAAACCGTTGCACGACGCTTACCACCTGAGTGACTTTGACCGATTCGGTGATGATTCTTCCGGCGGTGCTCCCGCTTTGATCGACCACGGCCACCGGGATGTTGCGAATGTCGGTGTTGATGGCGTAGCCAAACAACAGCAACTGGATCAGGGGGATCATGACTACCATGGCGAAGGTAATACGATCACGGGAAAGCTGGCGGATCTCTTTGTACATGACCGCTTTCATTCGATTGAGCGACTGGATCATTGGCGTCCCTCCCCGGTGACGGTAACAAACACATCTTCAAGGCTGGGTCGGGCCAGATTCATCTCTGCCTGTTGCAGGTGAGGAAACGTTTGTCTTAGCCAATCGATCGGTTTCTCTGTTTTCCGGTTTACTAACACTCGTAAGCGGACCCCCAATTGAGCAGCGGAGCGAACTTCTTCACGCTGCAACAATTGTTCTTTGAGCGCTCGCAGGCCGGATGTCTTCACTTCAACGATGTTCACGCCCATTTGCTCCATCAGCATTTCAGGCGGTCCATCGGCGCGGATCTGACCGGATTCCATAATCGCCAGACGGTGACAGCGCTCCGCTTCGTCCATGTAGTGGGTCGTCACCAGAATGGTGGTGCCTTGATCGGACAAATCAAACAATTGCTCCCAGAACTCGCGCCGGTTTTCCGGATCTACCGCGGAAGTGGGTTCATCCAGAAACAACAGTTCGGGTTTGTGCATGGTGGCGGCGGCCAGAGACAAGCGCTGTTTCTGGCCGCCACTCATGCCGCCGACCCGTTGTTTGCGGCGCTGATCCAGACCGTAAGTACACAATTGTTGATTGATCCGCTCGTTGAGGGCTTTGCGACTCATACCGAAGATCTGGCCAATAAACTGCAGGTTCTCTTCAACGCTGAGGTCGTCATAGAGTGAAAACTTTTGGGTCATGTAGCCGATTTTGAGTCGTAGAGCCTCAGACTGGCGGGGAATCTGTAACCCAAGGACATCGACTTCGCCCATGCTTGGGCTGAGCAGGCCTGTCAGCACGCGGATCGTCGTGGATTTACCGCAGCCATTCGGGCCGAGAAAACCGTAAATACTGCCTTTGGGGACGTTCAGGTTGATCCCTTCAATGGCGGTGAAATCGCCGAACTGTTTGCTAACGTTGCTGGCCTGAATGGCGTATTCGGTCATGTTTACTCTCCTGACAGTTCAACCTGCGCCGGAACTCCGGAAGGCAGCTCAGCAGCACTGGGCTCCAGGTCGACTTCCGCTAGGTACATCAGGCGTGAACGCTCGTCTTCGGTCAGCGCGTAATACGGTGTGAAAGACGGTTCAGTGGCGACCCAGCGCACTGTCCCGCTCAGACTTTGCGTTACCCCGTCTACATGAACCGTCACTTCTTTGCCGGGAACAAAATTGACCCGATGGTCCGCTGGTACGTACACACGTGCATACGGGACGCGATTGGCCTGAATGACGGCGACAACGCCATTCACCGGAACTCGCTCGCCGAGGTTATAGGGAAGGGTATCCAGAATACCATCACGGGTTGCAACGATGGTCAGTTCTGCCAGTTTTTGCTTTTGCAGCGCGACTTGCGCTTTGCTGGCGGCCAGTTCCGCTTTGGCCTGCTCGATATCTTCGACCCGAGCCCCTGCTGTCAGTTTGCTGAACTCTTCGGTCGCTGAATCCAGCTCAGCTCGTGCGGAGTCGCGTGCGGCCAGAGCGGTGTCTTTCTCCGACTGGCTGACCAGCCGTTTGGCCACCAACTCGGCTTTGCGGCGATAGGTCTTCTGCGCTTCAACCAACTGGGCTTCGGCGCGAGCTACTCTGGCCTGGGCTGAAGCGATGTCTTCCGGCCGCTCTCCGTTGGTCAGCTTGAGCAGATAGGCGGCGGCCTTGGCTTCATTGGCAACCGCATTTGCCAGAACGGCTTCCTGATTTTTGCTGTCGAGTTGAACCAGTACCTGACCTTCTTTAACCGGGCTGCCTTCGATGACGGGCAAGGCACGGATGATTTCGTTGGCGGTAGCGGTAAAGGTCACCCGGTCACGTTCAAGCGTCCCGAGTGCCTGTTGAGAATCGCCTGGACTACAGGCTGTCAGCAAAGTAATAAGCAGAGCGCTGAACAAATATGGCTTCATGAGGTTTCCTCGTAAGGTCAGTCTGAACGGTCGGAGGCGTTAACACTGAACAGATAGAATCACATTGATACGATAAGTATTATTTTTATCTAACTATAGGAAAAGGCGATTAATTACCCGCTAATTCATCAAGTGATGAATTAATAGGTCACTGATGATTCGATCTGTGTCCGGTTGTTGGCCGAATATTGTGCAGCATTGCAAAAAGGAGGTAACCTTAAAGTTGCATAATCTATGAGCGGGATAACAAATTAGGGAGGTAATATGTTCAGCGAAAGACACGGTATCTCTGTGGGCATTGATCGCGTTGGCAGCGAGTTTTATCTGGCGATCACTGCGGTAGGCAAACTGACCCATGAAGACTACGCATTCATCACTCCGATCCTCGATGGCGCGCTGGCCAAAGTTCAGGGGCCGAGAGTAAAAGCGCTCGTCGATGCGACAGAGTTGGAAGGCTGGGAGTTGCGGGCGGCCTGGGATGACTTTAAGCTGGGGCTGAAACACGGTGCAGAGTTCGACAAAGTTGCTTTGTATGGTAAGCCAGGCTGGCAGGAGATGGCAGCTAAAGTGGGCAGCTGGTTTCTGTCTGGCGAGGTGGCGTTTTTTGACAACCGTACTGAGGCACTTGACTGGCTACAGCAAAACTAAACACTACTCCTCAACCGGCGTGATGCATCACGCCGGTATTCCAAGTCAGATGTAAGGCCAATCTCGCAGACCTTGCTGCGAGAGATTGGGTTCTATTAACCCATGCGCGAATCCTTGTGCAGACACGATTTTCTTTACTTCCCCGTACCGCGAATCCACAGGAAATGCAGACTGAATAATCTGTTCTTATTGATTATGCAAATAACAATCAATATCATTCTCTTTTCTATAAATTGTATTAACAGAAATAATAAGAGAATTAGAATGAGACATGGACCCGGCCACGTGACGGTGGTGGCAATCGCAGTGGCGAGCGTAGGAATGGCATTCAGCGCACCTGCTCTGGCCGTAACGGAGAAACAGGACAAAATGGTGGTGGTCTCGAGCCGCACACCAAAAGCCATCAGTGATATTCCAGGCACAGTCTGGTTTATCGATGAAGAGCAGATCGCGCTGGAGTATCGTGGCGGCAAAACACTGGGTGACATTCTGGCGGCTACGATTCCGTCGCTGGACGTTGGCAGTGGCGCACGGACCAATTACGGCCAAAACCTGCGCGGGCGTAAAATGCTGGTCATGATTGATGGGGTGTCGTTGCAGTCGTCGCGTCCGATAAGCCGTGCGCTGGACTCGATTGACCCGTTTAATATTGCCCGAATTGAAGTGTTGTCTGGCGCTACATCAGTATACGGCGCTGGTGCGACGGGCGGCGTGATCAACATTGTGACCAAAAAAGCCAACGATGACGCACTTCAGTTTGAGAGTTACCTGGGGGGATCAAGTGGCTTTCAAACCAGTGACGATGCGGATTACAAACTGGGTCAGTCCATTGCTGGTGGCAGTAACAAAGTAAGTGCACGGTTAGCCGCGGTCTACACCGAAACGCAAGGCTTTTATGATGCTGATGGTGACATCGTCACACCGGATATCTCTCAGGGATCGCTGCAATACAACAAAACACTGGATGTGCTCAGTACGGTCGGCATTGAGTTGTCCGAAACCAAGCAACTGGATTTGCTCGCGCAGTATTACGACAGTCAGCAGGACTCACCTTACGGTCTTTACATAGTGAACGGTGAGTTCGTTGACGTACGTAAAGGGTTTGAATCTGACCGTCAGCATGGTACCGAGCGCGTGATGCTAAGTATGAGGTACAGCGACAGCGCGTTTTTAGGCCATCAACTGATCGCCGAGGCTTCCTATCGTTCAGAGCAGCAGACATTCTCACCCTATTATCAGAGTGCGTCGGAGCAGAAAACCGATGTATTCGCGCTAAAAACCGCTCTGGCCAAGCAGTTCTCTCGTCTCAACTTAGTGTATGGCGTGGATGCATACCGCGACAGCTTTGACAGCAATCAGGCACTGTTTGACCCGGCTGTTGCGACGGCGTCTGGTAACCTAAACAATGACACTTATGCGCGAGTGGGCCGGTATCCGGGGACTAAAGTCAGCTCTGTTGCCGCCTTTGTGCAAGCCGACTATGCCCTGACGCCGAAATGGCATATTCAGGGCGGTGCTCGCTATCAGTACTTGAACAATGAAATAGATGATTTTGTAGCATATAGCATCCAGAAGAAGATTGCGGCGGGGAACGGGGTGTCAGCCGATGCAGTGCCGGGTGGTGAAACTGACTATCATGTTGGTTTATTCAACCTCGGAACCATCTACTCACTGACGCCGGCATCGCAGCTCTGGGCTAACTTCTCCCAGGGCTTTGATCTTGCGGATCCGGCCAAGTATTACGGCCAGGGTGAGTACGCTGATATGGACGCGAACGGTCACTACGCCCTGCTAAACAGTATCAACGTTGATGGCTCACGCATGTCGGGCATCAAAACCAACAGTGTTGAAGTGGGGTATCGCTTCGATAACGCCGATCTGAGTGTGCAGGCGGCCACCTACTATTCTCAATCGGACAAATCGGTCAGCTACAATAAACAGACCATGCTGATCGAAAGTGTTGACGACAAACGACGCGTATACGGAACAGAAGCGCAGTTGACGTATTGGTTTAACACGCAGCTTCAATTCGGGGCATCCGGTCACTTGGTGATGTCGGAAGTGAAACAAGATGGCGACTGGAATAAGATGTCGGCGGGCGAAGCCAGTGCCTCTAAAGCCAGCGCTTGGGCGGTTTGGTATGATGATGAACTGACACTGAAGCTGCAAAGCCAGACTATGTTTCATTATTCCGATGATCAAGACAATAAACTCGACGGCTTTACTCTGTTTGATCTGGTTGGGAATTATCAACTGCCAGTCGGAACCTTGGGCTTTGGTATCCAAAACCTGCTGAATAACGACTACACTACGCTTTGGGGTCAGCGAGCGCAGATTCTCTATTCAACTCATTATGCACCGGGTGCGTATGATTATAAGGGCCGAGGCCGCACTTATACGCTAAACTATCAAGTAAGATTCTGATAGCCATTCATAAGGTTACAACGGGCAGAAAAACCCCCGTTTACACAGCAGTGCCGTCCCGTCCTGGGGCGGCCTTTTCATAAAGGAACAGAGTATCCGGGTGTCGACCTTGGCGCGCCCGGATTAACAGAGGTGAAGAACGTATGGCGAATCTGGCAACCCGCGAAATTAAAGCCTTCGTACCCGCCAGAGACTTTGAGTTGTCGATCAGCTTTTACCAGTCACTGGGGTTTGCGGTAGGTTCCGTGTTTGGTGAAGTCGCTTACCTGAGCAAAGGCGAATGTGCGTTTTTGCTGCAGGATTTTTACGAACCGGTGCATTGCGAAAACTACATGATGCATCTGTTGGTTGAAGACGCACGCAGTTGGCATCAGCACGTGGCTCAATCCGGTGTGGAGACGGAATTCGGTACCACGTTGACCGAATTACAGCAGCAGCCATGGGGCATGCTTGAATTTTGCATGACGGACCCAAGTGGTGTGCTGTGGCGCATTGCCGAGCACATCCGTACCGTTTAAATCATGAGAGGCCCGCTTTGCGGGCCTCTTTTTTGATCAGAGCGATTCGATGTCTTGTGTGCGTGCCGTCACGGTTTTTTATCATCACCATCAGGATTTTTAGTTGTTGTTTTGTCAGGCGCCTTCTTATAATCGCGCCGTTCTAAAGAGAACCTACTGTGTATTTTACAGCATCTCGTTAGGCGAGGCTCCTGTTCAAACATAGGCCACTGATCCCACGACATCGAGAGATGCCCAGGATTAGGACAGTTATCATCGGCTTAAGGTGTTAACCCAAGTGGCTTTCACGTCAGTGAATACGTTGTACAGTGCTGAAGCTAAGACGTGGGGATTGTTCCTTCCTTCTTATACAGCTTTTATTTTCTCGACCTTCAACTGCTGTTTTCTTGCATCAAAGATCAATCAATTCAGGTCTGTCCTGAGTCACATGAGGTATGTGTGATGAATGTAATGAAAACTACTAACCCTGTTGTAGTAGCAGCTCAAATCAAGCAACTCACCGCTTTTTCTCACAAACTGGCGAATGCGCCAGACAGCGAAAAGTGGGTACAAAAACTGGTCAATTTGTCTGATCAGGAAGCCAAATATGTTCTGTGTCAGTTGTCACAAGCGCAATTGGTGACCATTTTCAGCCGTATCTCTCCGGAGCTGGCGGCGGACGTTGTGGCGTATATGCAAAAGCCTCAGCTGGAAGCCGTTCTGACTGCGTTACCGCAACGGACGGTGGAAAAACTGCTGCGGATTTTGCCGGCACACGAAAGAGAGGCGATCTTCGACTTCCTGGCCAATGAAGAAGCGTTGCAGTTGCAACGCAAGCTGAACTGGCCGGACGAATCGGTCGGCGCCCACATGCACTCAGATGTGCTGACCTTATCCGTGACCCAAAGTCTCAGCGAAGCGAAACAGGTACTCTATGAGGCCTGGGATACACCGCACCATCACCTCAATAATATGTATGTGGTGAACGAGTACGGTCAGCTCGTTGGTGAAATCAGCCTGAAAATGCTGCTGGTTGCGTCGGCAGATCAAACCCTGAGCGACATCATGCAGCCCAAAGGCGAGGTGCTGGATGTCTCTCTGGATCAGGAGCAGGCATCACGCCGCTTACTGGATCTGGATGTTACGGTGTTACCGGTCGAGCACAATGGTTTGCTGGTTGGTTTCTTCTTCCTGGATGACGCGGTTGATATCCTGGAAAAGGAAACCACAGAAGATGCGGCGATGCAGGGGGGCTCAATGCCGCTGGATGCCAGCTATCTGCAAACCTCTCCTTGGAACTTGTGGAAAAAACGCATTGGCTGGTTGTTGGCGCTGTTTCTGGCCGAAGCTTACACCGGTACGGTATTGAGAGCGTTTGAAGAGCAACTGGAAGCGGCCATCGCGCTGGCATTCTTTATTCCGTTGTTGATTGGGACCGGAGGCAACAGTGGCACACAGATCACCACCACTATTATCCGGGCAATGGCCGTGGGCGAAGTAAGTTTGAAAAACCTCGGTTCGGTGCTGAGCAAAGAGCTGACCACCGGGGTGATGATTGCGCTTGCCATGGCTGGCGCGGCTTGGGTGCGAGCCTGGAGTCTGGGGGTCGGTGTTGAGGTCGGGCTGGTGGTGACACTGACCATTCTGGCCATCGTACTGTGGAGCGCATTTGTATCGTCCATCATTCCGATGGTACTGCGCCGCTTAAGTATTGACCCGGCGGTGGTTTCTGCGCCCTTTATTGCCACGCTGGTCGATGGCACGGGCCTGGTGATTTACTTCGAAATCGCTAAGTTAATCTTGCCTGAACTGGCATAAAGACAAAGCCTCCGTAAGGAGGCTTTTTTATTTTCGGCGATGTCAGTTATTCTGCGATGCCACCTTGCGTCAGCTTGGCCGGGTCGAGCAGGCGTTCGAGTGTCGCCCGGTCGAGATCGGTTTGCTCTTCAGCAACGTCAATGATCGGCCGACCCTGCTTGTACGCCAGTTTGGCGATCTCAGCCGCTTTCAGATAACCAATCACCGGGTTCAGTGCGGTCACCAGAATGGGGTTGCGTGCCAGGGCGGTGTCCAGGTTGTCACGACGCACTGTAAAGGTGGCGATGGCTTTATCAGCCAGCGCAACAGCGCTGTTACTCAACAGCTCGATGCTTTCCAGCACGTTATGCGCGATCACAGGGAGCATGACATTGAGTTGGAAGTTACCGGCTTGCCCCGCGATGGTAATGGTGGTGTCGTTGCCGATCACTTGGGCTGCGGCCATGGCTGCGGCTTCTGGGATAACCGGGTTCACTTTGCCGGGCATGATGGAGGAACCTGGTTGCAGGCCTTGCAGCTCAATTTCACCCAGTCCGGCTAACGGGCCCGAATTCATCCAGCGCAGGTCGTTGGCGATTTTCATGATCGCGACAGCGGCGGTTTTTAACTGGCCGGATAATGCAACGATGGCATCCTGACTGCTGAGGTTAAAAAAGAAGTCGTCGCTGGCGGCAAAACGGACATGTGTGTCTTGGGTCAGATTATCGGCAAACGCGCGTGCAAAACGTGGATCCGCATTGATGCCGGTTCCAACGGCTGTTCCACCCTGTGCCAGCTGTTTGACCGATGTCAGCGCACTTTCGATGGCGGATTTTGCGTGGCGGATTTGTTGTTGCCATCCGCCTAATTCTTGTCCGAAGGTGACTGGCATGGCGTCCATTAAGTGGGTGCGACCGGTTTTCACCACGTCCGCCAGTTCGGCTTTTTTCTTTTCCAGTACGTCAATAAGGTGTTCCAGTGCCGGAAGCAGCTGTTTTTCAGTCA
Source organism: Vibrio sp. V39_P1S14PM300 (assembly GCF_009904765.1). NCBI lineage: Bacteria > Pseudomonadati > Pseudomonadota > Gammaproteobacteria > Vibrionales > Vibrionaceae > Vibrio > Vibrio sp. V39_P1S14PM300. The sequence goes on along the minus strand of NZ_WXWP01000387.1, from coordinate 850 downwards.
GCAGTGCGCTGCTGACCTGAATAGCAGTCGGTATCACGTCGTTGCTGCTTTGGCCCATGTTAACGTGGTCATTGGGACTGACATCACCGCCGAGCTGTGCACTGGCTAATGTGGCGATCACTTCATTGGTATTCATGTTCGAACTGGTGCCTGAGCCCGTCTGGAACACATCAATCGGAAAATGCTCGAGATGCCGGCCGTCAATGACCTGCTGAGCCGCGTCTGCGATCGCATTGGCGATGTCACCTTCGAGCAAACCGAGCTGCGCATTGGTCAGGGCTGCGGTTTGTTTGATTTGAGCCAGTGCCTGAATAAAAGCAACGGGCATGGTGTGGTGGCTGAATTGAAAATTGTCGACTGCGCGCTGGGTCTGAGCCTGGTAGAGAGCATCCTTTGGGACGTTCACATCGCCCATACTGTCTTTTTCAATCCGATATTGTTGAGTCATGGTGTATTCCTTTTCGGCTACAAAGGCGTATTCAAACGCTGTAATTCTTGTTTTAAGGATAGGAACTTTATGTCGCCATCGGAGATATGATCGTAAAAACGTTTCAGACACAGCAATGGCGTATGTACGGCATCCAGACAGATCTGGCGAAAGACGCGCGAGCGAGTCGTATCGTCAATACCGTCTAATAGATGAAAGTACACTTGACGCAGAAACAGCTCACACAACAGTGGATTCTGATGTTCCGCCCCGTATTCATAATAAGAAGTCAGTAAGAGCCCACAATGGACATAATTGCAGATAATATCAGGCTCGAAACCGCACGCGGTATAAGGATCCAGAAAACGATCCTGAGCTTGATAAAAGGCGCGATAGAGGGCTTGTTGTTGTTCCATAGGGCTC
>NZ_WXWP01000377.1:0-11133 GCF_009904765.1 Vibrio sp. V39_P1S14PM300 | reverse complement strand
CTAAACCATTACACCGTAAACACAAAACTCAATTTGAACCAAGAATGCCATGCGTTGCGAATCTGCCTTAAACGCTTTGTTATGAGGCAACTCGAAGCGACAGAGAAAGGAAGTTTTCATCGCTTTCAGTCACCTCATATCCAAGAGATTTATAAAACCTTACCGCTGACTCATTTCGAGTAAAGCTTGATAAGGTTACGTAACTACGCCCTTGTTCTCGCGCTATTTCTTGAACCATATTCATTACCCTTTCACCCAGTTTTTGATTTTGAAATTCTGGAAACACAATAAGTAAATGTACATGAAATGCATTGTCGTAAGGCTTGAAGCATAGCATTCCAACTTGTGTGTTATTGAGATAAACCCAGTGAAACCAATGCGGCTCATAGTCACTTTTTAAACGATTGGCCTGAAACTCGTCACACCAACCAAAGACGGCATCGACATGCGAATAAATCCCCTGTTTCACAACAGAAAATAGACTTTCAAACTCATCACTTTCTATTTGTATTAATTGAATATCCATATGCCTCATAACGCCCAATTAAGGGGTGAAGAACGCCTCCACCCAACCTAAAACATTGTGCCATAAATACTAAAATTGAAGTAGAAGCAAAAATGCCAAGCGTTGTGAATCCCTCTTAAATTGTTTGTTAGCTATTTTGTTAAAACCACTTGATACGTTCAAATCTATCTGGGTTTGAGACTAGAAACTTACGAATATTAGCCAGCAATGTTTCTGATACACGTGGGTTAACTTTGCCCATACGTAAATCTCCTTGCGTAATGCCCGATATATCTCCGTTAGTTAGAGACAGACCTAGTACCCTATATGATGCTTCGTCTGGTAAATCGGCGGCAACAATACGACCTTTTTGTCTACCTGCACTAATAAGAGGAAATGGATCGTGTTTGATAACCTCGCCTGTATCCTTTAGGTCGCCATTGTCATCAAGTTCCATCGATTTAAGCGGTATAGACCAATGCATTTCCGATGGCAGTGATTCAGGAATTACCACATGTAAAAGACTTGTATAAGGAAATCCGTCTCTTAATAACCCTTTGGTTTGCGTAACACCCATTGATGATGCATTCTTACTTGGTTTACGAACTGTAGGTCTAACTACTTTGGCTTCAACCGCTACAGTTTTGTGCAGTAATGGGGTGTCTCCTACAATAGGGATGATTAAGAGATCTATATCTCCGGTTTTTTGGTCATGGTCTAAACCTAACTCACCTCTTAACACTTCCTTTGCAAGAAGGATATCTTGACCGTATGCATGTTCATCAATTTTTGAAAATGCTGACCATAAAGCAGTATCAATTGTATTTGCGAGCAATTGATTGTTGGAACACAATTTATCTATAACTGTTGTTTCTTTTTTAATCCATTCCATTTGAAATTTCTCGCTAAATCCGAAAAATAGCTAACGCCGCGTTAAGTAGTGAGCAACGCTACCACTAAACCTAACTTATTGTGTCGTACACACTAAATTCAAAGCAAACAGAAAATGCCGAGCGTTGCGAATCTGTCTTAAACGCTTTGTTAGCCGCTCATCCCCAAAGGTTATTGCTTACTCAACAGGAACTTACGTAAATCTCTCTCGGAACGCATAACAAACAGAATGTAGACTTTGTCACTGTCCTGTTTATAAAAAACACGACATGGATTAACGACAACTTCACGATAACTTAAATGTTCTAATTCTGGCGGAATACGACCTGATTCAGGGAAAGTCTCTAGGCGTTCAACTTTAGAGAAAATCGTTTGTACTAACTGCTTTGCCGCTACAACATTTTCAAGTGCTATGTATTCAGCGATATCATTGAGGTCAGATAACGCTGGCTCAGTCCAGATTATTTCAGCCATTTTGACATTTTTTCCTTGGCTTCATCATGACTCACCACTTTGCCGTCAAATAGTGCGCGCTCACCTCGCGCAATACCCTCCAGGATAGCCAAACGATTTTGCATAAACTCGTAATCATCAACATCAACTAAATACGCGGATGGCTTACCATGTTCAGTAATTAACACTGGTTCTTTTGTGTCGTGGAGATCTGCGAGGATCTTAGTTGCTTGACGTTTGAGTGATGTAACTAGTTCTACTTTCATGAGAGCTGCTCCAAACGAATACTATAGTGATACTATTCTATCACTTTGAGTATGGCAAGCTCCATGACGGCTAACGCCCGCTTAAGTGGTGAGCAACGCTACCACGACACTCAACCATTACACCGTAAACACTAAAGCCAATTCAAACCAAAACCGCCGAGCGTTGCGAATCCGTCTTGAAGCGTTTGTTATGTATTTTGTCTTCGGAGATACTCAACTAAGGCATCACCACCAGTACCATATGGAGCATGAACATTCTCATAGGAGGTTTCACAATCATTATGATAACGCTCGTAGATATTCATAAACTCTCGAACCTGTTCCAGTGCCTGTGTTCTACTTGTGTTTGCGATATACCTGGAAGAACTTTTTCTGCTTCATTTAGAGCATGTTTTAAATCTGAATGCGCAATACGTTTATTTCGAATCGCTTTGAATTCCTCACATGAGAGTTCTAACTCACTAAATGTTCCAGTGAGTTGCGCAATTAACTCACTATCACCTACATTTTCGGCGTGCCTAATTAGCTGCCTCAAACTGAGGTTTTTGTTTCTACTGGTTACATCAGGATCTGTCAATTTTGACAACGATAAGGCCATATAATCCAACATCAATAGCTGATTAACGTGAAAAAATCCTGAACCATTTTTGTTGAGTAATTTAATAACGTCAGGACCTACAGCATACAAATCGCAGTAAATCTGCCATACATAGTGTATGTCGCACACTTGCTCCCATAATCGCTTGAAAATTGGTTCATATCCATTCATATCGACATACTCAATGAAATACATAACGCCCAGTTAAGGGGTGAAGCACGCAATGACCAAGCCACCGCATGGCACTTCAACACCAAAACTACCGCATACCAAAAATGCCACGCGTGCTGAATCCCTCTTGAACTGTTTGTTAGCACGCTGCCCTTAAAGCCTTTGGTACACGCCAAGATATTGAAATATAGCACGGAATTTATGGCTTAAAACACCGAAACCAAACGGACAACTGCCAAACTGAAAACTAACTTTAAGCGCAAGTTGGCTAGAAGAAAAACATGCTTAACTGCCCTTTTTCGCCACTTTCAAATTAGCAAAGGATACGGGCTTCTGACTTTAACGGCAGCTTCAAAGATACTAAGTTTTGCCGAAAATTTCTCAGCGCAAAAGAAACCAAGCCAGAGAAATAGCCCGAAAGTTAGAATCCGTAAACGATAAGCTCAAAGCGAAAACTTCACATCTAGTGCCACCGGAGCGAACCTGAAAGGCACATTTGTTCAGGTGTAAAGCGAGGAAAAGAAGCTAATAAAAACATAAACTTTTAGCCTTCATGCCAATCCAGTGCTAACGCCGCATTAAGGGGTGAACAACGCTACCACCCAACCTAAACCATTGTGCTGTAGACACTAAAGCCGATTCAAACCGAAACCGCCAAGCGTTGTGAATCCCTCTTAAATGCTTTGTTATGTCACGTCCCCAATGTTTAACGAAAACTCTTTATAGCGTTCAACAAATTCTCGAGCTTCAGCCAAGTCAATCGGATAAGGGACGGAGTCATTATTATCTCTGTGTGGTCTTATCTTTTGAAACCGAAAGCCATGTGATACTAAAAACCTGATCTTATCCCATTGCTTTTTGTCTGATTGTTTAGGTGCTTTAAAATGGCGTCCAAGATTGTATGAAACATTACCGCAATTTGGGCAAGGTAACTCATTGGGAATACCCTTGGATAATTCGCTGTCACGCTTAAAAGACTTGCAACACTCTAAACAAGCAAATGAAACTGTGTAACTACTGCTCAATTAAACATTTCCTCCTAGCTACATAACGCCGCGTTAAGGCGTGACGCAATGCGTGCCATACTGTGAGCGAAGCGAAACTGGCACGCGTTGCGGAATCGCTCTTAAACGCTTTGTTATGTGGTACTTATAGTTGCATTAACTCTTTCTTTTTGGCATTGAATTCGCTTTCAGAGATAACACCTCTCTCTTTCAAAGAATGAAGTTTATCAATTTCATCTGCAATATTAGTAATACTCGCAACTTTCTTTTCTGGGACAATGAAACACCAAATCAAAGCGATTAGCCAACCAACTCCCCACAATAAACCACCCAGAATATTTATTAGAACAATAGGAACCTTATAAGGATGATTTTTCTTTAACGCGATAATTGAAGGAAGAAATGCAAGTGGAATCAATACAATGAGTATAAGCAGTTGCCAAATGCTGACGCCTGACATAACGAAGACCTCGTAATTAAAATGAAACTAACGGCATAATACCATGAGATAACCCGAACTCTACATTTCTTAATTGTTAGTATGCTCACATATCACATAACGCCGCATTAAGGTGTGAGCGGCGCTTGGCTATACTTGAGCGAAGCGAAACTGCCAAGCGTTGCGAATCACTCTTAAATGCTTTGTTAGGGCACAGTTCTCAAAGACCGCCACCTTACTAACCAGCCCTTTGAATTTACACGATTTTCAAACGTTTCTCGTGACCTTTTAGGATTATGTGTGACACAGTAACCAAATAAGGATTCGTACCCAAAAGCTGCAATACATTCATAGCTACCAGGTGCGACTTGTCGAATGGCAACAGCTGTCTCTTGTTCTGGCCAATAACTCATAGCATCAAGGGAGCTTGTGTAAGGTAAATCGCCATTTCGAGTATGCATGAGTGCTTGATTACGAACTTGCCAGTTAATTTCTGGCATTAGCTGCTTGAGCTGAGATTCATACTGTAAATATGCTTTAGGGTCGTTCTCGTCAGGAGCAAAGTAAATAACATCCGCATCGTTCAATGGTGTCGCTACATCAAAACCATGCAGTGCATCCCAAACAAGATTACGAACGAAACCAGCTGCAATATAGCATTGAGGCAAGCCCAATTTAGAGACGTACTCTAAGGCTTTGACTCTAACTGGATCTTGTTTGATTAATTCTACGATTCTGTCCATTTCCGCCCTGTGCCCTAACGCTGCGTTAAGGGGTGAATGCCGCATAAACCAACTTTCCGCAGAGCACTTTCACCACCCAAACTCACTGCATACCAAAAATGCCACGCGGCATGAATCCCACTTGAACGCCTTGTTATGCTTAAGCTTCAATGGGTTACGTTTTACTAGGAACAAGATTAACTCGACTTTGATTTACAAACAAAAGCCAAAACGTAGAAAACCGAAATGACTCATAGTTTTAAAAATCGGACTTTGAAATTTGGCAGCTAAACCTCGAAAAACTAAGTTCAAATTGCTGATTGAGCCAACCGCCCTAACCTCGCGCTTGCTCGAAAATTGACTGAGGCAATTCTCTGAATTTTCAGCGCCAAAGAATAAGTGTCCGAAAAACAGCGCCCAATGAAGACAACTTGCCGACGAGCTCAAAACCAAAAAGCTAAGGGAACAAGGAAAAATCATAAACCACTGATTTTACGCGATTAAGCATAACGCCGCATTAAGGTGTGAGCAACGCTACCACTTAACCTAAAGCATTGCACCATAAACACGAAACCCAACCTTGAACGAAAAATGCCAAGCGTTGGGAATCACTCTTAAATGCTTTGTTATGCTTACTTTAACTTCACTACTTTACCTGTTAATGCAACGCCCGCAATCATAGTATCAGCACCACATTGAAAGGTATCTGAGCTAGAAGTTAGGTTGTTTTTGTAGTTAGATTTGATATCAACCACCGCGTTGCCACCTTCTTTAATTGCTCGTTCTTTCAGCGCTATCATGGCCGATAGAAAGACCCAGTTACACGCTTCTTCATCTGTTTTATTAAACGCGTTTGTTTTTTTGTTCGTTTTGAATTCGCCAAACTCCGCCACCACTTTGGGAAATTTCTGCTCACCGAAGTAGAATTTTACAGAAGTACCTAATTTATTTTTTGCTGCTTCTGAGCTTAGTGCATTTTCAATTGGATATGATCCAATATCATCTCTAGCAAGAGTGTTAGAAGAAAAGAACATCAGAGAAGATAATGTCAATATCACTATATTTTTCATATCGTTAAAACCTTAGTTGTTAAAATTTGAAGAGTAAGCATAACGCCCAATTAAGGTGTGAAGCACGCGACCACGGTACCTCATTTGACCACCGTAAACACAAATGCCAAGACTTGAGCCAAAGTCGCCACGCGTTGACTGTCCCTCTTGAACGCCTTGTTATACGATTTTACTCACCCCAATCTTCGATATGTTCTTCTGTAAGTAAAGGAATAATATTTGGCTCCATATCCTTATGTAAGGTAAACACATAAGAAAGTAACTTTTGAGACATGCTTTCAAAGGTTGTAAGTTGTTCTAGGTTTAAACATATTGAACTTCTATTTCTGACGGGCTGAAGCATACCCCTTTCCCCAAAAGAATACACAACAAATTTCATATCAATAGCCTGAGAATCAGAGTGCGCTATAAGCTGGTTTCTGCGCTGCATTAAGAACTCATGTAAACTCCGTTCTTCAGGCGAAAGTACTTTTAAAGCGGAGTTAGATAAATCAGGGACTTTGATCTTATTTCTAGAGTCATTGCCGGAAAATGGTTTGCAATAAGATAGTATCATTGCATTAGTTAGCGCTGAAAGAACAAGAAAGTTATTGTCGAAGTCGGAATAAAGGTCATTCTTCTTTATATAACTTACAATATCGAGAGCTTCTTTGAAGTCTGAAAATGAGATAGCAACACGCTTAAACTGTCTCAATAGTCCGTCATTCTTTTTATGCACCGTAACCTCGTATTTTCTTAATCGTATAACGCCCTGTTAAGGGGTGAGCAACGCAATACCAAAGCCGCCGCCAACCACCTTAAACACTAAAACCAACGCATAGTAAAAATGCCACGCGTTGCGAATCCCTCTTGAACAGTTTGTTATATGCCCGAACTCATTGTGTACTCTGGATGTCCAGTGTGCTCATCCAATTGCTCACTCACGACTTTGAAGCCTTGAGACAAATAGAATTGATAACTAGCCTGATTTTCCTTGTATACAGAAAGACTCAATTCCGCCCTCTGAGTTTTAGCATGACTCAATAGTTGCTTACCAATGCCTTTACCTTGAAGTTCAGGAGAGACAAATATAGCAGCTAGGCTATTTTCATACAGTGCGTAAAAGCCAACTACTTTCGACTCAGCTTCGTAAACGTAAGTTTCTGAAGCTGGAATGTAGATGCTACGCATGTTTTCTACTTGAGATTCCCAGAACTCAGCCGAAATGAAATCGTGAGCTTTAACTGACGCTTTAAGCCAAATTTCAAGAACTGAATCCATGTCATTTTCGTTGTACTTTCTTATCATTTTAAAGCTCTAAATAGCAGAATTTATCGGGGCAATATAACGCCGCGTTAAGTGGTGAACAACGCTAACCACCGAACCTAAACTATTGTGCCGTAAACACTAAAGTTGATTCAAACTAAAAATTCCAAGCGTTGTGAATCCGTCTTGAACGCTTTGTTATGTACGTTTCACCGCGACCACGGAATATGTATGCCAATGCTTCATTCTACCCAATGAGGTTTTAGCATTTTCATCACGTTCAAAGAACCTGACTATTTCAAAGTCAGAGAACAAACCCTTTACCTCTAACTCCGATAACGGTGTTGTCGGACTACGATAGTTTTCAGCCCAACTGTCTTTGAAACCCATAAAGTCACCAGCAAACACCCCACTGACTTCAATTGAAGATTTAATGTTGTTCCAGGTCGTTTCAAATTGGCCTGGGTCAGCGAAGAACAAACTGGAATTTGCTATAACTACACCAGATTTTGGATAGTCGAAAGACTCAAACGTAGACTCTGAAACATCCACTGATGACTTTGAACCAAACCTGTCTCTGCAAATAGCAACACAGTCAGGATTAATATCGAAGCCATGAACTTGATAATTCTGTCGTTCTAGATACTCGATATCGCTGCCTGTTCCACAACCACAGTCAGTGGCGACTTTGAGATTTGATTCATTGAGGCGAACTGCAAACTCAGTACGTTTTGAATGTGGACGAGATAGTGCTTTTTCGTAGTACTGACGCCAAATTTCAGCATTTTTATCCATAAGTTTCTGATTTTCCGTAAAAGTACATAACGCCGCGTTAAGTGGTGAACAACGCGACCACTTAACCTAAATCAGTGTGCCGTAAACACTTAAGCTGATACAAACCAAAAATGCCAAGCGTTGTGAATCCGTCTTAAACGCATTGTTATGTACGTTTCACCGCGACCACTGAATATGTATGCCAATGCTTCATTCTATCCAATGAAGTTTTCGCTGTTTCATCACGTTCAAAGAACCTGACTATTTCAAAACCCGATAACAAAGCCTTTACTTCTGATTCCGACAACGATGTTGTAGGACTACGATAGTTGTTAGCCCAACTGTCTTTGAAACCCATGAAGTCACCAGCAAACACCCCACCGATTTCAATTGAAGATCTGATGTTGCTCCAAGTCGATGCAAATTGGTATGGGTCAGCGAAAAACAAACTGGAGCTTGCGATAACTACACCAGACTTTGGATAGTCGAACGACTCAAACGAGGTCTCTGAAATATCAACTAGTGACTTTGACCCGAACCTGTTTCTACAAATAGCGACTGAATCAGGATTAATATCGAAGCCATGAACTTGATAACCATGTTGTTCGAGGTACTCGATATCACTGCCGGTTCCACAACCACAGTCAGTGGCCACTTTGAGGTTTGATTCATTGAGTCTGACAGCAAGCTCAGTACGTTTTGAATGTGGGCGAGACAGTACCTTTTGGTAAAATTGACGCCAAATTTCAGTATTTTCATCCATAAATTTCTGATTTTCCGTAAAAGTACATAACGCCGCATTAAGTGGTGAGCAACGCATACCACCGAACCTAAATTATTAGGCCGTAAACACTAAATTCAAAACAAACCGAAAATGCCGCGCGTTGGGAATCCGCCTTAAATGCTTTGTTATGTGTGTTTCAAAACACCAAACGGAATGTCCTGCTCTGGTTTAAATGAGATAAAGCCACCATTGCCTTGCTCTATAATTACCCGCGAACAGTTGTGACATTGATAAGTAAAACGTTGATATTTTGCAAACGCTTCCCATGCATTCATCCCACCATCAATTTGCTCACACATTTCTTCCCAACACTCATCTGGAATAAATCGAGCCTTATTCTCTTGATAGTCAGAGATATCATGAATCCTTGCACCACATTCACAATTAAACCTCATTAGAAATCCTTCTACGAAAACTGAAACCCACCAGAAAACAACTAATATTCTAAGAGTCTTAGATACACATAACGCCCAATTAAGGGGTGAGTAACGCAACACCAATGCCGCCGCAAACCACCTTAATCACCAAAATTAACGCATAGTAAAAATGCCACGCGTTACGAATCCCTCTTGAATTGTTTGTTAGATTTTTCTTTCGCAAGCAATCGCATAAGATCAGCATGCATTTTTTGCATTTGCTGTTCTTTTGCTTTCCATTCACCAGAACTTTGAGGTCTGCGACCGAACTCATCCTGAGTCGCCATCAGTTTACCGCCTTCTCCACCAATGAAGATTTCGGAGTCTCTCCCGAGCAGCTTAGTACTTTTTGAAACAAAGACCTTATCTAATTTTCCCCAATCTTTCTTTTTTAAGTATTTTTCAGGGTATAGCCATTCTTTTTTTGCAGCAGCTATATATTTATGAGCCCTAGACTTAAGGATGTGGTTAACGACTATGACTTGCTGCTCTGAAAACTCTCGTTCTCTGATAAAATCGCTGTAATTAATGATAGTTTGATCAAAGTATCGTGCATTGGTGCGTGGCTTTGGAGCTTTAAACTTTCCAGGTGAACGAGCAAACTCCTTATTCGTCAAAATGACACAATGGTTAAAGTCAATTGGAAAGATCGTCCTTGTGCCTTTTAGGTGTATTCCGGGGTCATTTGGAAATCTGCATTTTTCATTTCCTGGATAAAACACTGAATTATAAAGTGTTACTGGGTTATCACTTACAATGAACTTTGTTTCAGATTCATTTGCACTCACTACTTCTAATGAAGCCTCCGCCCACATAGTACAATGCATTCGACGTAGTTCCTGCATGCGCAGTAATAACTCATTGTGAGTTTTAGCGCGAGTAACTCTAGTTAACCACTCCAACCCCTTGGGTGTTCTTATTCTTTGAGCATCCATGTACTCAAATATATTAGTAACATGAGGATGAATTTCTCGCATCCATTCTTCAGAGGCCAACGCAGATAAAGCTTTAGAACCACTGGAGTCTATATGGCCGAATAAATGCCGTTCAATCTCATCATTTTTTTCACCAAACCATTGCGTGGTATAAAGATCTACTTCGTAAAAAAACCTTGTTGGCCCTTTATTGAGAATTTCACCAATTTTGACTGACTGCCCATCAGGTCGAACTATTTCTTCTGGACTGAGATCTAACCTAAAATAGGATTTCTGACCATCCAGCATAAATCGGCGCTGGTACCATTCAGGAACATAGTGATGCCTATATGATGTCTGCATGAATCCTCAGAGTAAATCTAACGCCGCGTTAAGTGGTGAACAACGCGACTACCCAACCTAAAGCATTGTGCCGTAAACACTAAAGTTGAATCAAACTGAAAATGCCGCGCGTTGTGAATCCGTCTTGAACGCTTTGTTATGCGTAGCTTCTTTAACCGAGCACAGGTCTAAAAAAGCTGCGCTCATAGCTGATAATGCAGTCCACTTTATCGGCAAACTCGAAAGCTTTAATACATTCAGGGTCATTTTGAGACTTAGTACGATAGTCTTCATAAGCTGACAAACTTTCAAAGGTAAAAAGAGCCAAAGCTACATTGTTTGCGCCTTCAGATGGAAGAAAGTAGCCATTGTGTTGGCCACCAAACTTCTCAACAAGTGGAATCCACATTTTGGCGTATTCTTCGAATTCATTGACCTTCTTTGGGTCAATTACATACCTGACGTAACAAGTAATCATAAACATTAACTCCTTCTAATTGCTTGATTTTGTGGGCTACGCATAACGCCGCGTTAAGTAG
>NZ_WXWP01000284.1:0-11144 GCF_009904765.1 Vibrio sp. V39_P1S14PM300 | reverse complement strand
ATGGGCGGTCGACAAAAAATAACTAAAAAGAAATGAAATTATGTATTTATGCGTTTTGTTGAGCATCCCTGTTGGCATTACTTGATTACGATGAGCGAAAAAAACATCGTACGTAGAGAGTCAATGATGCCAAATACCAAAAAAACAGCAGCCCGATTTGTCGCGGCTTATTATCCGCCGGTAGAGACACCCCAGTCTAAATGTCTGCCAACCAGGGAGACGGTCAGAGAAAAACCTCAGCCGAGTGCTCGCTTTCAGTGCGTACTGAGAATCTATACCGCTGAGGATGAACTGAGTCAGTACAGTGTAGGGCGAGGTCAGTGGAAACTGCTGACGAATACAAAAGGGGTTGCGCCTTTGGCCAACTGGGAAGTGAGCTCACAAGACGACGGGACCACGTTACTGACCGCGTCTTGCCATAAAGAAGCCAGTCGCCGGTTAGTGTATGAGTGGATTAGAGGGGCGGGTTATGGCAAACAGTATGAGGTCATGACCCGCCCCAAAGGCTCGTCTGACATCAATGCACAGTTTGTTCCCGTTAAACTGGCTTTGCTTCGTGACGGTGTCGCAGGCTGGCCAACGCAAGGCTACTTCTATCATTTTATTGATGGAGCGCTGCAGGCTGAATGCCAGATTGCAGGCGAAGGTCGCTGGAGCTATCAGTTGCTCTGTTCGGACGAACGCGGGCTGGATGAGCGTCCGCTGTTCGAGCGCCATCTTTCGCATTTTTTGCTGCCCTATCGAATCGAGAACCATTCGCCGGGTGAGCAGTATTTACTGTATCGCCGTGAACGACTTTCCACTGAAGAGTGGGCCAGCCTCTCATCTTCATGGTTGGCTCAGCATGGACTTCGCCTGAATATGGACGCTGTCATTGCCGCGTTCAATGGCCCGTCGACGACAGAAGTTCGACAAGAAGATATTCCGCCAAGTGGTCACTTGCGAGTTGGCCATGTGTATCCGTTTGGGGATGTCTGGGGCCAATATCGCCATCCGAAATTGGCTCCTGAGCTGGTGCACATTCAGACGGATTCTTCTGTGAACCAACGTATGCCTGTCGTGATGGTGGGAGAATGGGACGGAGAGGGGTACAGCACCGGTGAGCAGGTTTCGATGACACAATTGACCGGACGAGGGCCGTTTTACCTCAAAACGCCACGCGCACCACGAGCGAAGTTTTGGTTTTCGCGGATTGATCAAAGGGCAGAGTTTAGCGCGGAAAAAGCCTCTGAGCGTCTCAGTGACAGCGACCAACGGGATGTACTGGAGTGCAGTGATGGCACACAGATGACGTCGTTCAACAAATCAATGAACGCTTGGGTGACTCATTTCTGGGATGACAATCCACTGCCCGAAGAGCTGGATGTGCTTGTGTTGCACAATGGTTATACCGGAGCGGCAGGCGTACGCATTGACCTGGATGAACTGGATCCGGGCCAGCAAATACTTGTGACGGGTGGAACATTGAGTGGCTGCACCATGGTCACGGGTGTCAAAGGGCGGCAGTTTTACGCCTTGCATGCCGGGACAGCGATCTCTCCCAATGAGTGGAAAACAGGTCAGCACGGAGTGCGCGACAATTATGCACTGCTTAAATTGATGATGCCTGAGAACGATCTGACGGCACCGCCTGAGTGGGATAATGATGGTATGCCAGCATTACTGGATTGTTTTTCTAAGGCAACCATGGCCTACAGCGGAAAGCCGGAAGCCAAAATGCAGCGTGCGGACGCGCGTTGTTTTAATTATTATCGGCCGGAAATTCTCTACAGTGTTTGTTGCTCGTTCTCACTGATCAAAAAGGACCGCCACGGTAACGTCAGTGTTGAGACGTTAACCGAACTGGGCGAGATCAGTCAGGACAGTTCTGCAGAGAATAAGAGTGTTTCTAATTTTGTTTATGAGGCGCGTGACACTCGGGTGAAAGTATTACTTTGAGTGCAAACTACCCTGCGCGGAGCGTCCGCGCAGGGTCACATCAGTTTGCCACGCGTTCTATCGTTGTGATGCCAGTGCTGACGACTCGAGAAGCCGGCGCAGCCTGCACTTGCGCCCAGTGCTGTTCTGATCTCAGTACTCTCGGGCGAATCTGATAATTCTGTATTGCCGGAGCGTGTTCCTGCCGCTGATAATGGATTTCCCATTTTCGTGCCGAGGCGTTGTACTTCATGAACGCAAATGCGGTGATGTTCTCAATGGTGCTGTCACCATGCTGGTAGTAGCCATAGTCTCGGTAACTCATGTAGTTCAGCAAACCGTTACCATGCTCAGCCAGGTTGTTGTATTGGGTGTTTTCTTTCCCGCCTTCAACGTGATACACCCGCAGTGTGTTGTCATCCCACTCGTCGACAACAAAGGAGCATCCGCTAAAACTTGGCGTGAAAATGTATTGGGGATCCCGATGCGGATTCGGATGCTTAGGCACATCCAGGAACTTACCTTGGGCAACCCAGTAGGCCAGTTGCGATGTGTTGTTGTCTGGTATTTCTCCGGCTGCCGTATCGACGATTTTCAATGCGCCGAGCGTGCCGTGATTGTGGCTGAATTGTAATCCGGTAAAGACCAGCTGTCCGCCATCTTGAATATCCTGACGGGTACTGGCGTGCAGAGTATTGAGTTGTCGGTTGAGCAAATCACAACTGACCGGTTGTTGGCCGAAATTACCCTTGAGCAGAGCGTCGGGTTTGACAGGCGAACCTGTTGCTTCCAGCGTGTCTTTTTTCATCATCTGAGGCGGCCGAGCGTTCGCGATGGTCCGTTCATCACCCGCCAGGATTCGGTTGGAGTGGACTGCGTCGATTTTGGCCACGTTAATCACAGGCAAGTTGTCGGGTACCGAGGCGTACATGATATGTAAGGCGTTGTCCGCAGCCTGGCGGTTGCTGTACTGCCCCCAGATATCGCCAAATGGGTACGCCGAGCCAACCTGATATTCAGTGATGACAGCTTCCACTGACTGGTCACTTTGTGGTTGCGCCCGCTTTTTGCAGCGGTGTTGACGCACGGCCGCAATGTTGTCCATATCCAGTCGGGTTGCGTGAGTATCCAGCCAGTTTGTGTCGATGGTAGCAAGAGTGTCTGCGTTTAGTTTGGTGCCACGGTAGAGCAAGTGCTGCGGAACGGCCGGTGATGATTCCACTTTGTAAGGCAACAGCAGCGTGGCTAACTGATGAGGTGACTGGAGTTCATCGCTCAACTGATGAGCGTCGGAGCGGGTGATCTGAAACGTCCACCGCTCATCGCCCATCAGGCGGTATTCTTTGTTCAGGTGGCCATCAATGAAGTGATAAAAATAGCCCTTTGTTACCCAGCACAAATAGTCGTCGACCTGCACGGCCAGTTTGACGGGCAAAAATTGCGCGTTGTTCACACCCGCACTTTGTCCGTTAGGTTGCAAGGTGTACTGTTCGGCCTGACCCGCGTTCTGAAACTGTTCGTGATAGAGGGTTTTTGGCTCTTGTACAAAGCAGCGCGCCGTTAACAGCGCGTGTCCGTCAGTGTCTGCGGTCTTAGTCCACTTGGTGATGGCAGGCTCGTTAACAGTCCGGGCTAATGACCAAGTGCCTACTTGAAGCGGGATCAGTTCATCTGGAGTACATAAGACTTTCAGGTTGCACTCATATTGCGGTGTGGGCGCAGGTTTTTCATTGACGATTCTGACTCCGGATGATGGAGCGCGAGGCGCTTCCTGAACAGGTTTATAGCCAGCTGGAACGTACTTTGGTTGCTTCATATAAGAGTGAAAGACGGACACACAATTTGGTTTGAGGATTTTAGCGGAAGCACGCGTTTAATGTTGCCTAAACCTCTAGGTGATTTGGCTGAATTGCCAGTTAAACGGTAACTGGTTGATTTTTATTCGAAATAAATGTGTTGGTTGATTGGAAATGAGTGTCCTATTCAGAACATGGATGCTGTTATTGTTGCTAATCGCAGTAAATCTGACTTTAAGTGTGATGGGTGTCTTCTTGTGCTTGGAGGCAACCGAATTTCTCGCTGGCCTTTCTCGGCATTATAACCAGAGATAAGGTCGAAACGGGGGAGATAGAGCGCTTCCCCCTGTCATATTGACTATATCCATAGCCGTCCACGATGGTATTGCAGACCGTCAGCACAATCCTGACCAAGCAGCACAGGCCCGTCGAGGTCAACGATCTCGGCGCGTGTGGCCAGTGGCAGTGCGGCCTTCATTGCCATCGACGTCCCTAGCATACAACCCACCATTATGCTCATACCAAGACCGCGTGCTGCTTGCTCAAGCGCCAGAGCCTCAGTCAGGCCACCGCTCTTATCCAGTTTAATGTTGATCATTTCGTAACAGCCGGTCAGCCCTGGCAAATCGTCACGCGTGTGGCAGCTTTCGTCGGCGCACAAAGCTACCGGATGGGCGATATTCCTCAATCTCTCGTCTTCACCTTTCATCACAGGTTGCTCAATCATGGCGATGTCCAGCTTGGCTAACCTGACAAACAGATCTGCCAAATCGAGGTGCGTCCAGGCTTCATTCGCGTCCACAATGATTTTGGTGCTCGGTACCGAAGCTCGTACCACTTGTAAACGTTCAATAATCTGCTGTTCATCGAGCTTGATTTTTAGTAATGAGGCGCCGCTTGCAACATACTCACTGGCTTGTTCAGCCATTGCGGATGGCGTATCCACGGATACCGTCATGGCCGTTTCTATGTTGGGCGAAATAGCGAAATACGGCGCCGGAAAGTGGCTGTCCGCCAGCGCTGCTTCGAGGCGCCACAACGCACAATCGAGCGCATTGCGTGCCGCGCCGGCGGGCTGTTGTTGCAGAGCTTGTCTGGCCACATTGGGCGCCAAGTGTTCGATAGCGCGGCTGAACTGACGGATCTGCTCCTGCACTGAAGTGACCGACTCGCCATAGCGGGGATAGGGGGTGCACTCTGCTTCACTTTGCAGGCCGTGATAATCCAGGGTCACCCGGACCACATCACAATGAGTACGAGCGCCTCGTGCAATACGAAACGCGCGCGCCATTTCAATAGAATGAGCCTGAGATTGAATACTTATCATGCGTCTAATCCTCCGATGGCCAGGTGCGGATCGTGTCCGCAATCGATTGGATACCAAAGCGTACCGGATCCGTGACCGGTACCTGATAGTGCTCGCTCCATTGTGCGCACAAGGTTGCGGCTTGTTGACTATCTATTGCGCTGGTATTGAGACACATTCCGGCCAGGCGGACATTGGGATTGGTCACCCGCGCTGCCGTCAGATTGGCCGTGATGGTTTGTTCTATGGTGGGCAATGCCGCGTGGGGCAAATGGCGAATGTGCGCACGGCCTATCTCATGACACACTACCAGTGCATCTGGCTGTGCTCCGTGAAGTAAGCCCATACTTACGCCGGCAAATGATGGGTTAAACAACGACCCCTGGCCTTCGATAATATCCCACTCGTGATCCGAAAATGCCGGGCTAATGGCTTCAACAGCGCCGGAAATAAAGTCAGCGATCACCGCGTCAACCGCGATGCCGCGTCCTTCGATTAAAATGCCAGTCTGTCCGGTGGCCTGAAAGCGGGCCTTGACCCCCTGTTTGTTCAGCGCGTGCTCTAGTGCCAACGCCGAATACATTTTTCCTACTGAGCAGTCGGTACCAACGGTGAGCACTCGCTTACCGGCGCGCTTTTTGCCGTTGCCAACACTCAGTGGCAAATCATAATGACGCACATCGAAGAGGCGAGTTTTTCCTGCCTGTGCCAAATGCCGCAGTGCGTCAATGTCGTCAAGTCGCTGATGCATGCCCGAAGCAATATCAAACCCTTGTTCCGCGGCGGCAATCAGTGTGGCTTGCCAGTTTGCCGGGATCACTCCTCCGGCGTTGGCGGTGCCGATAACCAGAGTACGGGCGCCTTGGTGTTTTGCCTGTGTCAGGCTGAGATCCGGCAGGCCAAGGGAGACGGTATCCGTTGTCAGACGAATTTGACCGAGGCAACTGTCGGGACGCCATTGATGGATACCGCGCGCGGTTTTCGCAGCAATGGGATCGGTTACGTCACCGAGAAAAAGCAGGTAGGGTTGGGTGATGTTCATCAGCATTCCTTTGAGTTTGGTCTTGTCTCCTCACTCTAAGGCTGAGCCTTGCGCGTGCCGAATGCTTATTTGTTGCTCCCCTATAACGTGCGGTTATAGGGTGTTGAGTGTCTCAATGAACAGTCTGGTGGAGATGGATAACGGCGAGTGCTCGGCGTAGAGCACCGATACCGCAATCGGGATGGTGGGGGCCAGCGCACAGACATCAAGTCGGGTGGCATAATGACGTGCGGTCCATGGGTCGACAATCGCGATACCGGCGCCGTGTAACGCCAGTTCAGCCGCTGCTGCATAACTGCGAACGGTAATCGGGTGGTAATAGTTCGGGTCAATGGCGTGAATCACCTGATGCAACTGCATACCGAGAGGATCTCGCGGATCCAGTCCGATAACGGGCAGAGTTTGAGTCAGCAACGATGCCATGTTCAAAGGGGATGGCAAGTCTGTCCGGCTGAGCGAGTAGGGCAGCAGAGCCACCATTGTTTCCTTTAGTAGAGGAAGTTGAGCAACGCCGGTCGGGGTGTCCTCTCCAAAGCAAACTGCGACGTCCAGTTCATGGCGCAGCAGAGCATGGCACAGTTCATCGCGGTTCGCGGTCGCGAGTTCAAATGAGATCGCGTCATTGCGACGAAGACGGGCAATCGCTTCGGGGAGTAACTTGGTGGCCAGGACCGGTGGCGCGCCGATGCGAATATGCTGGCTGCCTTTTTTAACTTTGTTGGTTAATGCGCGAAACTGGCCGAGCTGTTGATATACCCGCTCCGCTTCTGGGAGCAGAGTTTGCGCCTCCGGAGTAGGGATAAGTCGTCCTTTCACTCGTTCGAACAGGGCAAACCCCAGTTGCTGTTCGGTGTGTGCCAGAACCCGGGTGACATTGGGCTGAGATACATGCAGATTCTTGGCGGCCCCAGAGACTGTGCCGGTTTGCATGATGGCGTAGAACACTTCCAACTGGCGCAGATTCATGGTGCTTCCCGGTAGGTAACGATACGGTCAATGTAATTCAATCCCTTAGCGAAGAAAAGTGTCAGTCCTGATCACGCCGCGCAATTTTATTCTTGATCACCCATCATGCTTATGACTAGAATCTGACCATCACTTCTTCAGGAGACTGCGCCACAATGGATATCTAACACCTGTCATCCAAACCAACATTTTTTCTTTTTTGGATATGCAGGGTTAGTGGGCGTAGCTTCGTCATACCTGACTTTACACAATCGATTCGACTCTGATCACGCGTTAGCTGCGTCTGTGCCCCTGTCTACAGGAGGCTCAATGCCAACTCAATCTTCTTTACCTATGATTCAGGCGACTCGCCTGAGCTACACCTTTGATAATGGTCATACCTTACTAAGTGAAATCAACGGCTCGCTAACCGATAAGCGCACTGGCTTAGTCGGTCGCAATGGCGTTGGTAAGTCGGTACTGGCGTCACTGCTCGGTGGCGAATTGACGCCCACCGGCGGCAGTGTGCAATGTTCAGTCACGCTGCGTACTTACAGTCAGCAACCGTCTCACCTGCTGAACTCTGAGTTGAGCGTGGCTGAATTTCTCGGCGTATGGCCGGTGCTGGACGCGCTGCAACAGATAGAAAATGGCCACTGCGACCCGGAACTCTTCGAACGTGTGGGTGAGCGCTGGACTCTGCGTGACGAATTGGCAAAGCTGATGCTCTCGCTTGGTCTGCCGGACAATGTGCACTTATCATGCCGGGCATTAAGCGGTGGGCAGCTTTCGCGTCTGCAATTGTGGCAGTTGTTTCAATCAACCGCTGAGCTTTTGATTCTGGATGAACCGTCGAATCACCTGGACGAAACCGCGCGACAATGGCTGGTGGCTCAAATGCGTGAATTTTCTGGTTCTATATTGCTCGTCAGCCACGACCGGATTCTGCTGCGGGAAATGGCTCAAATCTGGGAACTTGGTTCACTGGGTTTGACCCAGTACGGCGGAAACTACGACCACTACGTGGCGCAGAAACATGCAGAGCAAACCGCGTTGACACGCCAGTGCCAACGGCTGGATAAAGAACACAAGCAGCTCGCGCGTCAGATACAGCGTAATCAGGAGAAGGCTGAACAGCGTTCTGCCCAGGGCAGGCAGTTACGTCGTCAGGGAGGCGTACCGAAGATCGTGTTAAATCAGCGCCGCAGCGATGCATCGGCCAGTGCGTCCGGACGGATTCGCGCCGGGCAGCAGCGGCAGAGTGAACTGCATCGCAAGCGTGAAGCGGTTCAGGACAAACTCGATCCGGCGGTGAAACCTAAGATCTACCTGCCGGTGACGCAAGGTTCGGCAGCCACACTGGTGACGCTGCGTGACCTTATTTTGCCATTTGGTACCGGCACACCGCTCAATCTCAGATTAACCGCGCGACATCGCTTGCTGCTCAGCGGTGACAATGGCAGTGGGAAATCGACGTTGTTGAAAATCATCAGCGGGGAGTGTTTTCCGCGTTCCGGAGAGCGACATATCAACACATCAGTGTGTTATCTGGATCAGCATTTCTCCTTTCTCACTAACGAACTTACTATGTTGGAGTGTCTGATGTCACTCTGCCGGGGGCTGGCAGAATCACAGGCTCGCACCCTTTTGGCGGGTATTGGCTTTCGTCGGGACGCGGTATTTCGCCAAGTCTCTGTGCTCAGTGGCGGTGAGAAAATGAAACTCGCCATGTTGGTAGTGAGTCATCAACCGGGCTTTCCGCTGTTACTGTTGGATGAGCCGGACAACCATTTGGATTTGCCTTCTCGGCAGGAATTGGCGCAGGCACTGGCCGAGTATCAGGGGGCATTTGTCGTGGTCACGCACGACCAGGAATTCGCTCAGCAAGCCGGGGTAAAGCAACAGCTGACGTTAATCAGAACTCGCGATTGATTTTGCCCAAACAACGAATTAACACGTCGCGTTCTTGTTGATCAACATGACGGGTGAGATCTTCCACCAGAGCTAAATGAAGTTGATTGTGATGGCGATGTAAGGCATCTCCGCTGGGGGTTAACTGGACGACAATCGAACGACGATCATCCGGATGAGGGCAACGCTCAATCAGCTCAGCTCTCACCAACTTGTCCACCTGAACGGTTAATGTGCCGGTGGTGATGCCCAGCCGGTCCGCCAGCTCTTTCATGCGCAGTGGACCGTGGTTGCCCAGTACCTCGATGGTGTGAATTTGCGCCAGAGAATACCCGGTGCCTTTCACCACCGACTGTTCCCACGAAGAGAGCTTGTCGTAAAATTCAATCAGTAGGTGGTTGAGAGTCTCTAGCGATGGCATGTTAGTGTCCGGTGGTAACTTCTAAGGTAAGGTGGTGAATCTTATCAAATTGTTCCAGTTGTTGCCTGTATTCATCGGTTGTTTTTTTGCAACGGGAGGTCAGGCTGATCGCCGCCGCGTAATGATCGGCACTGACTTTCCACACATGCAAGTCGGTCACGGTCGCGTCTTTTTCCAATTCTTGTTGTACCTGCCGCTTGTAGGCGTCATCAATACTCTCATCCAGCAGTATCGGACTGGTTTGTTTCATCAAACCCAGTGTCCATTTGGCGATCACCAGCGCCCCGACCATCCCCATCAGTGCATCGAGCCAGATCCAGCCAAGGTATTTACCGACGATCAGCGCCATGATAGCGAGCAAGGAGGTCAGAGCGTCGGCGAGAACATGCATGTAAGCCGCGCGCAGGTTATGGTCATGATGATGAGTGTGGTTTGAACCATGCTCGTGAGCGTGATGATCGTGACTGTGATGGTCACCCAGCAGCAGCATGCTGGCAAGGTTTACTACCAGGCCGATCACGGCGACGACGATCGCCTCATTGAACTGAATCGCATGTGGGTTAAACAGACGCAGAAGCGATTCAACAAACATGATTAGAGCAACGATGCCCAGTGCAATTGCGCTGGTGTAGCCCCCCAAGACACTGACTTTGCCAGTACCAAAGGAAAAACGGCTGTCGCTAGCGTGCTGACGGGCATAGCGATAGGCGAACAACGTAATACAGAATGCGGCGGCATGGGTTCCCATGTGCCAGCCATCCGCCAGTAATGCCATGGAGCCATATAGGGTGCCTGCGGCGATCTCCACGATCATCGTAATCAGTGTCAGCGCCAGAACATACTTGGTACGGCTTTCTCCGGCATGCTGAGCGGGATGTGCAGTGTGTTGATGCATTGAACAGCGAGAATTTGACATATTGTTTGATTTTCAAAGTATCTGATAAAAGTAATATTTGATCATCAAACAATATGTGTCAAACCAATTTTATCTAACAGCTTGACGATACACTAACTTCTCCGTTGCTGAGTTTGCTAGTCTGGGCCATCAATATTGCTCAGGAGCGTGGTATGAATCGTTGGATTGACTGGGTTAAGCAGATCCGGGCCATCAGTCAGGCTGGGCTGACTTACTCCAAAGACAAATTTGATATTGAACGTTTTGTGCAGTTGGAAGCCATTGCTGCGGATATGTTTGCTCATCTGAGTAGTGCGCCGGTCGAGCAGGTGGCAGAACTGTTTCTACCGGAAACCGGCTACCCAACGCCGAAAATTGATCTACGGGCTGGCGTGATTAGAGACGGTCAGATCTTACTGGTGCGTGAGCGCGAAGATGGGCTCTGGACACTACCTGGTGGCTGGGCTGATGTGTGTGAATCGCCGTCGGAGGGCGTGATTCGGGAAGTGCTGGAAGAATCCGGTTACGTGGTGGCGAACCCGAGGCTGGTTGCGGTGAAAGATCGAGATAAACATCCCTATCTACCCAAATATCCGTTTCACATCTATAAGCTGTTTTTCTTATGTGACTGGGTCGGTGGGAAAGCGCAGGACAACCTTGAGATATCTGAAATTGGCTTCTTTGCGCCGGATGCATTGCCACCATTGTCGTTGGGGCGGGTGAGCGCTGATGACATCGCTATGCTGTTTGAATATAACGCGCATCCTGATCAGCGGATATACGTTGACTAAACCAGAGGTGGTGACGAAAAAATACCGCGCATCAAGCCGATGCGCGGATTAAAAAGGGCACCATAAAATGGTTAGTTACAAATTGGAGATAAAGGCCATTCCGTTGACGACGGAACACCT
>NZ_WXWP01000169.1:0-11198 GCF_009904765.1 Vibrio sp. V39_P1S14PM300 | reverse complement strand
CTCTAATTGTTGGTTTGGCAGCCAGCACCTGTTATGCCAATACCGATATAAATCAACTCAGGGAAAACTATGTTTTTAAGGCTAGGAATGGAGATGTCAATAATGCATTAGAGGGATTGTCATCCCTTTATCGTCAGACTTTAGATCATAAAGTACTGAATGATTTGATTGCGATTGACTCCTGGGATGGCCAGCTTCAGTTTGCGCTCAGTGCTTGTGGTTCCTGTTCCGCAAACTCACTCAGTCCGCAATCGCTGGAGATACTGGCGAAGGCGTTCCGTAATCAAGGGGAGTTGCAGCGTGCTCAGACGTTTTATTCGCAACTCACTCAGATCGAACCCGCCAACCGTGAGGGGTGGTTGGGGCTGGCTTTGGTCAGTGCAGAGCGCAACGATTTAACGGAGTCACGCCGTGCCTTTAATTATTACCAGCGTCACTTCGTACATAATGGCGATTTTTATCAGACCCAAGTGTACATCGCACGGGCGTTGGATGATCAGGTCGGCGAAGTATTTGCGCTCCAGCGCTGGTATCAGGCTGAACCTGACAATCGCGAGGTCGGCATCGCCTTTTATAAGGCGGCGCTCAGATTGGGTGCTGCTCCCGCCGTATCAGATTTGCTGAATTCTCATCCCGATTGGTTTGGCCCGGTGGATCAGTTGTGGTTTGACTACTATGCGGCGACAACGCAACTGAAAAACGGCCGACGGGCTCAGTCTGACCAGGCTTTAAGTCGAAGTGCTCAGAGTTTGCAGCGCCTGCGTGAACAAATCCCACCGCAGCACCCGCTCTATCGACCGGTCACTTACGATCTGCTGACGGCCTTGGTTGCACTCGAAGATTATCAGCAGGCAGAGCCTGTGGCGCGATACATGGAGCCGTTACCGGATTTGCCGAATTATGCACGCTTAACTCTGGCTGACTACTGGTTGGCGACGGACAGGCCTGAAGCGGCATCAAAGGTGTATGCGATGGCTTACGAAAAAGCACCATCCGACTCAGAACTAAAAACCAAGCTGTACAACAGCTATATGGACAGCGAACAGTTTGATGCCGCGAACGCTGTCCTGAAGCAAGCCATTGCTTCAACACCTGCTACCCGATGGGACTATACCGGCAGCGTCCGTTTGACCAACGACAACTATCAGAACCTGCAACTGCTGAACGCGATGCATTTCGCGGCTCGTGGTGATATGCAGACATCGGAGAAGCTGCTTGACCAGTTGTATGCGCAAGCACCCGGCAACCCTTATCTCATCTTGACGATGGGGGATTTCGAGAACTGGCGCGGCAATCAGGACAAGGCCATTGCGTATTATCAACAGGCCCGAGCCCTGCTGGCGGAGGAAAACCATGCTTTGGTCGATAAGGCGACGTTAATGGCGAACGCCGAGCGTGGTGCCTGGGATCAAGTCTCAGAACAGCGTGACGCGATCAATCAGCGCTATCCACGTATGGAGACGCGGCAAATTAATCGAGTTATTGACCAAAAAGAAGCGGCATATATTCAGGGGGAGTTTCGCCATGGTCGCTCTGATGGTGCCACCATCAACGCCTCCAAAGATTGGCGTTACGATGCCTATTTGTACAGTCAACGGGCACTCGGAGGGGCGCGCCTGTTTGTACATGACCAACAGAGCTTCGGTATGTTTGACCAACGTGATCTTTATGCCCGGTACTTTGGGCTGGGTGGCGAATGGGTGAGCTATCCATTGACATTGACAGCAGAGCTTGGTCAGGGCGCGAAGCTGAATGAGAAAAGCTATTTCTGGCTTAAAGGTGACTATCGTGGCTCGGATCACTGGTCTTTTTCGCTCAGTTACCGTAACAACTCGGCCGACACTCCGTTACGCGCACTCAAAAACGACACTTACGTGGATGATGTCATCGGCAGTGTGCGTTATCGCTGGTCCGATGCATTGTTGTGGGGCGCCTCTTTCGCTTACGCCGATTTTACCGATGACAACCAACGTTATACCGCGCTGACCTGGTTGGATGGGGAGCTGTATCGCAATGACGTCTACCGTCTGCGCAGTGCGTTGTACCTCGGTCAGTCACGCAACGAGGATATCCCGCAGGCCGAGTATTTCAACCCGCTTGAAGATCGTTATGCGTCGCTGAGCCTGACGCAGATCTACCATCAGCGTCTGGCGGATCAATTGAGCCTGGATCATCAACTGGTGCTGTCGACGGGGCCTTACTGGCAACAGAGTTATGGCAGTGAGTGGAACTGGGACGTCAATTATCAGCAGTCCTGGCAGGTATCCCATCGGGCTACCTTCGCCTACGGCGCCGGACGCAGTAAAGCCTTTTATGACGGAGACGGGGAGTATAACGACTACCTGTTCGTTAATTTTGTTGTGAGTTTTGCACCATGAATATGTCACAAATCATCATTCTGATCATCGCCGTACTGTCTGTTGCCAGTACTAAGGCGGCCGATGCCAGCATCACACCATCGATTGCAAACATGACAGTGAGTGAACTGGACAATACCCGTACTATTCATCACTTCAACCAACTGGTGCCCCGTCCTTTGCGCAGTGCTCCAAGGGATGACTTATCGTACGTTGCGTTGTGTTATCACGATTTCATTGATCTACGCTTAACGCCGGATGCCAAGATTTTTCCGGACACGCTGACCCGCGACCGATTGGTGGAGCACTTTAACTGGCTTAAACAACAGGGATATCACCCGGTCAGCTTCCAACAAATCATTGATGCTCAAACTGGTAAAGCCCCGTTACCTGACAAAGCTGTACTGCTGACTTTTGATGATGGCTACGCCAGCTTCTACTACACCGTGTATCCGCTTCTCAAGTTGTACAACTTCCCGGCGGTGATGGCGATAGTCGGTCACTGGCTGGAACCTTCTGCGAATGGCATGGTGCCGTATGGCAAGCTGATGATCTCACAAAAGCGCTTTCTCAACTGGGAACAGATCAAAGAGATGCAGGACTCCGGACTGATTGAGATTGCTTCGCATACCTACAATTCGCATTACGGTATTTACGCTAACTCATTCGGGAATGAAGAGCCGGCAGTGACCTCACCAGCTTATGATCCCAAGCAAGGCCGCTACGAAACTCTGACCCAGTACAAACAGCGTTTGCTGAGCGACTTCGAGCAGAGCCGAGACCAAATGGTGAAACACGGTATCCGTCCACCCCGAATCATGGTCTGGCCGTATGGTGCGTACAATCTGGCGGCGCTGGAAGTGGCGGATAAAGTCGGTATGACATACGCCTTGTCATTGGATGAAGGTGTGAATTCGGTGCATGAGTCTGGCCGCAATGTGAAACGTTATCTGATCGAGCAGGAGATTAACCTGGACCGACTGGATGAAATTCTCTCCGGAGAGCCCCAATTTGAAGGCTCCGAACGCATTGTGCATGTGGATCTTGATTACGTCTATTCAGACGATCCGGCCGAGATGAATCGCAATCTGGATATCCTGATTGAGCGGATCAAAGGGGCGGGGATTAATACGGTCTACCTGCAGGCATTTGCGGATCCGGATGGTGACGGCGTGGCGGATGCACTCTACTTTCAGAACAGTTATCTGCCAGTCAGAGCGGATCTGTTTAACCGGGTCGCCTGGCAGTTGAAGACTCGTGCTGGCGTCAAAGTGTTTGCCTGGATGCCAGTACTTGGCTTTGATCT
Source organism: Vibrio sp. V39_P1S14PM300 (assembly GCF_009904765.1). NCBI lineage: Bacteria > Pseudomonadati > Pseudomonadota > Gammaproteobacteria > Vibrionales > Vibrionaceae > Vibrio > Vibrio sp. V39_P1S14PM300. The sequence continues at coordinate 7,535 of NZ_WXWP01000169.1, read as the reverse complement.
GGGACCAAATTACCAGTACGTCACCGATGTGCGCTTCGGTGCGCCAGATAAAGGGCGTTATCTGCGTTTATCGCCTTTCTCAGTGAAAAATCGTAATGCGATTCGGCAGATATACCGTGAACTGGGGGCATACGGCAAGTTTGCTGGCATCTTGTTCCATGATGATGCTTTCCTGACGGATTTCGAAGATGCGTCTCCGGCCGCTTTGCAACAGTATCGCCGTTGGGGGTTAAACCCTAATGTGACTGCAATCCGAGAGGATGGCGAGCAAATGGCCAGTTGGATTCAGCGCAAGACACAATACCTGATTGATTTTACGCTGGATTTAGCAGAAAACGCCCGTCAGTACGCGTCTGGCAGCGGTTCCCCTATGATGCTGGCGCGCAATATCTACGCAGAAGCAGTGCTTAACCCAGCCAGCGAAGCGTGGTTTGCGCAAAGTATGTCTGCGTTTGGCCAGGCGTACGATTACACCGCAGTAATGGCGATGCCCTATATGGAACAGGCAGAGCAGCCGATGGCCTGGTTGCGCAATATTGCCAAGGTGTCACTGCAAAGTGTTCCGGCCGACAAGCTGGTGTTTGAGCTTCAGGCCCGCAACTGGCGCACTGGTAAACCGCTGTCGTCAGAAGAGCTGGCACAGCAGATGAAAATCATCGCGCAAGAAGGCATTCAACACTACGGGTACTATCCGGATGATTTTATTACCGCACAGCCGGATCTCAAGGTGTTGCGTCCGGTGTTCTCCAACTCGGGCAAGATGGAGGGGGCGAAATGAGTGCTGGTATGGACAACTATCACCAGTTCCTGTTGTGGCTGAGTTATTTTGTCTATCTCTATCCGTGCATTATGGCTTTGGTCTGGACCTGTGGCGGTGTGTATTACTACTTTCACTGGGAGCGGGCGCAGCTTAAGGTCGCGAAACAAGGGCCGTTGCAGTTGCCTCACTACCCCAAAGTGTCAGTGATGGTGCCATGTTATAACGAAGGCGCTAACGTCAATGAAACCATTGGTCAGGCGCTGAGACTTGATTACCCCAACTTTGAGGTGGTGGCAATCAATGACGGCAGCAAAGACGACACGGCAGCGCGGCTCGACGAATTAGCGCTGTCTGAGCCACGTCTCGTCGTGGTGCATCAGGACAATGGCGGAAAGGCGTCGGCACTCAATCACGGCCTTGAGCACACCAGCGGTGAGTTTTTACTTTGCATTGACGGTGATGCGCTGCTGGATCCTCAGGCTGCGCGTTGGATGGTTCAGCGTTTCCTCCATAGTCGCAAGCTGGGGGCCGTCACGGGCAACCCCCGGGTACGAACGCGCTCCACCATTATCGGCAAACTACAGACAGGTGAGTTCTCGTCGATCATAGGTCTGATCAAACGCGCGCAACGCATTTATGGCACCGTGTTTACCGTCTCAGGGGTGATTGTGGCATTCCGCAAGCAGGCCATTGTCGATATTGGTGGTTGGAGCACCGATATGATCACCGAAGATATCGACGTTAGCTGGAAGCTGCAAATGCGAAACTGGCTGATCCATTATGAACCGTTGGCGCGTTGCTGGGTGTTGATGCCAGAAACGCTGCGTGGCCTGTACAAACAGCGCCTACGCTGGGCGCAGGGGGGGGCGGAAGTATTTTTGCGATATGGCTTACCGGCCCTCTATCGTGGCCAAACGCATTTTTGGCCGCTGTTGTTTGAATACATGATCAGTGTTTTATGGAGTTACTCGGTGGTGACGACGACGGCATTACACTTGTTTGATGCCTATTCCATTGACGAAAATGTCAAAGCGATGGATTTGTTGACCTTTGAATGGTCCGGACTGGCATTGATCTTCGTGTGTCTGCTGCAGTTCTCGGTCAGCATCATGATTGACCGGAATTACGACTCCAATTTGTTTCGCAATTTCTTATGGTGCATCTGGTATCCGCTGGTGTATTGGATGCTGAATGTCGTGACGGTGGTCGTGGCAGTACCGAAAGCGATTTTACGTAAACGCGGTCAAAAAGCCGTATGGGACAGCCCGGATCGGGGGGAGAGTTTCCGCGATGGATAGGACGCAGATGAGTGACAAAGAGCGAAAGCTTCATTTTCACAACCAAAACCGGCTCTACATCATCAATAACAAAGAAAAACGCCGTTTTCGTATAAAACTGCGGGACTCGTTGATCAATACGCTGACTTGGCTTTGCTGGAGTTTTTTACTGCTCCATCCGTTGCTGCATGAATGGCTTTATCCGGATCGTGAAGGGGGGCTTTTATTTGGGATGAATTTGAGTGACATCTTACTGTCGGTCGCCATTATGCTGCTTGGGATCATTCTGTTGTTCCATTTCTGGTCGAAACTGAAACGATTGTTATGGAGTTTGGAGTCACGGTTTAAAAAGCACGACTGATAAGAAAAACGAGCCATTTGGCTCGTTTTCGTTTATTCCGCAAACAGGTAGCGCGCGTGAAAGTTGAGATGATCACCAATAAAGGTCGAGATGAAATAATAGCTATGGTCATAGCCAGGCTGCATACGTAACTTCAACGCGGAGTGATGTACTGCAGCGGCGTCAATCAGACTCTGCGGTTTGAGTTGCTCAACCAGAAATCCATCGGCGTCGCCCTGGTCTACCAAAATAGGCAACGGTGATTTGGTCTGGCGGAGCAGTTCGCTGGCGTCGTACTCCTTCCAGCTTTCGGAGTCACTGCCCAGATAGTGACTGAACGCCTTTTGTCCCCATGGGCAGGCCATTGGGTTACTGATTGGACTGAACGCAGAAATACTGCGGTATTGATGCGGATTTTTCAGGCCAATGGTAAGCGCGCCATGTCCGCCCATACTGTGTCCTGAAATGGATTTCACATCGGTAACTGGGAAATTTTGCTCTATGAGCGCAGGCAATTCCTGGGTAATAAAGTCATACATCTGGTAGTGCTCCGCCCAGGGCATCTCCGTCGCGTTAAGATAGAAGCCCGCCCCTTGGCCCAGATCGTAATTGTCGTCATCGGCGACCTTGTCACCCCGCGGGCTGGTGTCGGGGGCGACAATCGCAACTCCCAGCTCTGCGGCCATATGGAACGCGCCGGCTTTTTGCATGAAATTTTCGTCGGTACAGGTAAGGCCAGACAACCAGTACAAGACCGGAACCGGATTTGCCTGCGTGGCGTTGGGCGGGAGGAAAATTGCGAAGCGAGTGCGGCCTTTGAGCGTATTGGACTCAAATGAATACTGTTTGTGCCAGCCACCGAAAACTTTCGCCTGACTGATATTTTCTAGCGTCATTGGTATCCCCTTTCTGGTAAAACGGTGCCGCCTGACGAGGCGGCACGTGGGTGGTGCGCTTATTTGTCCATATGGATAACGCTACGGATACTTTTGCCTTCATGCATCAGCTCAAAAGCTTGGTTAACGTCTTCCAGCCCCATAGTGTGGGTGATGAACTCTTGCAAGCCAAACTCACCCGCCAGGTAACGCTCGACAATCTCAGGCAACTCAGAGCGTCCTTTTACTCCACCAAAGGCACTACCGCGCCATACACGTCCGGTGACCAGCTGGAACGGACGTGTTGAGATCTCCTGACCGGCGCCAGCCACGCCAATAATGACGGATTCCCCCCAGCCCTTATGACAGCACTCCAGCGCCTGACGCATCACATTGACGTTACCGATACACTCGAACGAATAATCCACGCCACCATCCGTCATTTCAACGATCACTTCCTGGATCGGCTTGTCAAATGTCTGTGGGTTGATCACGTCTGTGGCGCCCAACTGTTTGGCTAAATCAAATTTGCTTTCATTGATGTCGATACCGATGATGCGTGAAGCACCCGCCATACGTGCGCCAATGATGGCTGACAGACCAATTCCGCCCAGACCGAAGATCGCCACAGTGGCACCTTGTTCCACCTTAGCGGTGTTGAGTACGGCGCCCATACCCGTTGTGACACCACAGCCGAGTAGGCACACCTCCTCAAGTGGAGCGGTTTTGTTAACTTTTGCCAGTGAAATTTCGGGCAATACGGTGTACTCCGAGAATGTAGAACACCCCATGTAGTGATAGATGGTTTCGCCGTTAATGGAAAAGCGTGATGTGCCATCTGGCATCAGACCTTTACCTTGAGTTTCACGTACTGCCTGACACAGATTCGTTTTACCGGATTTACAAAACTTACACTCGCCACATTCCGCGGTGTAAAGTGGGATCACGTGATCGCCGACCGACACGCTGGTAACGCCCTCGCCAACCATTTCGACGATACCGCCCCCTTCATGACCAAGGATTGCCGGGAAGATCCCTTCTGGATCATCGCCAGACAGGGTAAACGCATCGGTATGACACACACCGGTTGCAATGATGCGCACCAGTACTTCACCTGCCTTTGGTAGTTGTACGTCGACCTCTTCCATTTTCAGAGGTTCGCCAGCAGCCCATGCAACAGCTGCTTTAGACTTAATCGAGGTTTGGCCGGGTTTGAGTTCAAGAGCCATTCGAGTTTCCTTTTAATTCAATCAGTAGGGGCTAATCATAGCGCTGAAGATGGGAGGCTACAGCGTCATGAAGTTGGAATACCCAAGAGTATAGACGTTTCAAAAAGGAATATAATTGGTGTAAATTGAAAATAATTTTTACGTATTTGTAATAATTAAGAGGTGAGATATTCAATGGCTAGTTGGGAAGGCGTGAGTGAGTTTGTCGCAGTCGCGCAAACACACAGCTTCACAGGAGCGGCGAAAAAACTAAACACGTCGGTTGCTCAGATCAGTCGACGAGTGTCCGCTCTTGAGGAGCGTTTGGCGGTCAAACTGCTGAATCGCACGACACGAAAAGTCACCATGACCGAAGCTGGTCAGCTGTATTTTCATCAGTGCAAACATCTGGTTGAGGGGTTGGAACTGGCTGAGTTGGCCGTCACGCAGATGCAGTCCACGCCGAAGGGACTGCTCAAAGTCACCGCCCCGGTCACCTATGGTGAGCTGCATCTGGCACCGCTTCTTAATCAGTTTCTTGAGTTGCATCCTCAGGTTGATCTCGAACTTATCTTAACGAATCAGAAACTAGATTTGATTGAATCGGGAATTGATGTTGCCATTCGTTTGGGACGTCTGGAAGACTCCAGCTTTATCGCTCGTCGTCTGGCCACCCGTCAGTTACATGTGTGTGCCAGTCATTCGTATCTGGATCGATTTGGTGAACCGCATACTTTATCGGAGCTCGCTCAGCATCAGTGTCTGGTTGGGACCAATGAATACTGGCGTTTTCGCGATCAAGGGAAAGCACGCTCGTTTCGGGTGACGGGGCGGGTGAAGTGTAACAGTGGCTTTGCGCTTCGTGATGCAGCCAAGCGCGGTTTGGGTTTGATTCAATTGCCGGACTACTACATCCAGGAGGATCTTGAGTCCGGCGAACTGACCGAAGTGCTCACGGCATACCGTGATGAACGCGAAGGTATTTGGGCACTGTATCCCAACAATCGTAACCTCTCAGCCAAAGTCCGTTTACTGACAGATTTTCTGGTTCAGCAGCTAGGGGGTTAAATCATCGGAATGGTCGAACCAACCAGCATCAAAGCCATGGTGACGTTGAACACTCGGGTACGTTTTGGACTGGTCAGCCATTTCTGTAATTGTGTGCCCGCTAATGTCCAGATAAGCACTGACGGCGCGGTAACAACAGCAAATACGACAGAAATAAACAGAAGGCCACTGACCGACGCATTGGTGTAAAACAAACTGATTGCCGACAATGCCATTGACCAGGCTTTAGGGTTTACCCACTGAAAAGCGGCCGCCGAAAGCAACGTCATCGGACGGTAGTCCTGAGTGGCGCTTTTGGGCTTACTAACCGCAATCATCGCTGCCAGATACAGCAAATATGCCAGACTGGCGACTTTTAAGATGTCATGCAGTAATGGAAACGTATTAAAGACTTGGCTGAGGCCGAGGCCGACCGTTAACAGCATCACCGCAAAGCCAATAATGATGCCTATCATATGTGGGATAGTGCGCAGCAGGCCGATGTTGGCGCCCGATGTCATCAGCATGATGTTATTGGGACCTGGGGTAAACGTAGCGACGAACGCAAACAGGGCTAAAGCACCCAGTTGTTGAAATTCCATAGAAAAATCACTCAAAGTTGATGAAAGAAGTGGCGGCCGACAACCCAAAATACTACTTGGCATGCAGCGCAATTGTGTGTTTTTATTTGATGAAATCCGGATTGAACTGCAACTTTTAATGGTTATGGACAGAATAGACGAAAGAATATTGCGTGAACTGAAGTTAGATGGACGAATTGCCAATGTTGAGCTGGCCGAACGGGTCGGATTGTCACCGTCTGCTACATTACGTCGGGTACAAGAGCTGGAAAAAAGCGGGGTGATAAAAGGTTACCGAGCCGTATTTGATGGGACAAAGCTCGGTATCGGTTTTATTGCATATGTTTCTGTTGGATTAGCCAATCACAGCAAACAATCTCAGGTCGGCTTTGAGGAGCATCTGCGTTTTGCCAAAGAGGTGACGGAAATTCACAATATTACCGGTGCGAATGAGTACCTGATCCGTGTAGAGACGCGCGACCTGAATGCCTACAAACGCTTTCACGCAGATGTGTTGGGTGAATACCCGCATATCAATTCGATCACAACCATGGTGGTGATGGACACCCCCAAGGATGAACGCTGAGCCGCCAGGCTCTTACCAACTTGTAAACCAACACAAGACCTATCTCGACGTAAGTGTTAAACTGGTCACGAAATAAACGCAAACGGGTAGGGAGTTGTTATGGAACTTGTGGTGGATACCCACACACATACGTACGCCAGTGGGCACGCATACAGTACTTTGATTGAGAACGCCAAACTGGCCAAACAAAATGGTTTGGCGATGTTCTGTACCACCGACCACTCAGAGTCAATGCCGGGAGCGCCCCATTATTGGTTCTTTTCCAACCAGCGTATTCTGCCCCGTTTCTTGGATGGCGTGGCTGTGATCCGAGGGGTCGAATCTAATATCCTGAATACAGCTGGAGAGATTGATATCCACCCTAGTGTCGATAAGAATCTTGATTGGGTTATCGGCAGTTTTCATGAACCGGTGTTTCGTCCATCGGACGTGGCAACACATACTCAAGCATTGATCAATGCAATCAAAGGTGGTCGAGTAGACGCGTTGGGTCACTTAGGGAATCCTAATTTCGATTTTGATTTTCATCGCGTACTGGCGTGTGCGGCGGAACATCACGTTGCGATTGAGATCAACAACACCACGCTAAAAGGCAACAGCCGGGTAGGCAGTGTCGACCGCTGCTATGAGATTGCACAAATCGGTAAAGAGCTAGGCGTGTATTTTACCACTGGCAGTGATGCACACTTCTGCCAAGATGTTGGTAACCTGACTCTGGTCAGTGAGTTGCTTGATCGTGTCGGTGTGAGTACCGACAAAGTCGTTACTCACAGCGTCCAGCAATTCCTCGACTTCCTGGCTGTACGCGGACGAGAGCCCATCGCCGAGTATCAAGAGTTATAAAACCAACATCCCTACAAG
>NZ_WXWP01000161.1:0-38870 GCF_009904765.1 Vibrio sp. V39_P1S14PM300 | reverse complement strand
AATCACTCGTCATCGTGGAGTCGCCAGCCAAGGCCAAAACTATCAACAAATACCTTGGTAAGGACTTTATTGTTAAGTCCAGTGTTGGTCACGTCCGCGATCTTCCGACTGCGGGCCAGAGTACAGGGAATGGCAAGAAAGCCGCCGCTGTATCGACCAAAGGCCTGAGCGCAGAAGAAAAAGCGCGCATCAAGAAAGAAAAAGATCGCAAAGCACTGATCAAAAAGATGGGTATCGACCCATTCCATGGCTGGGATGCGAATTATCAAATCCTGCCGGGTAAAGAGAAAGTGGTTGCCGAGCTACAGAAGCTGGCAAAAGACGCCGACAGCGTCTATCTCGCAACCGATTTGGACCGCGAAGGAGAAGCCATCGCTTGGCACCTTCGTGAGATCATCGGTGGCGATGAAGAGCGATACAAACGTGTAGTCTTTAATGAGATTACCAAAAACGCCATCCAACAAGCGTTCCAGGATCCTGGTGAGCTGAATATGGATGGTGTGAATGCCCAGCAAGCGCGCCGTTTTATGGACCGCGTCGTGGGCTTTATGGTGTCACCACTGCTATGGAAGAAAGTGGCACGGGGTTTGTCTGCTGGCCGTGTTCAGTCGGTCGCTGTGAAACTGTTGGTTGAGCGCGAGCGCGAAATCAAAGCGTTTGTGCCGGAAGAGTTCTGGGACATTCACGCAGACACCAAAACCACAGATAAAACTGATTTCCGCCTTCAGGTCGCGCAGAAAGATGATGTTGCCTTTAAACCGGTGAATGAAGCGGAAACGCAGTCGGCGATAGCGGTGCTGGAAAACGCTCGTTACGAAGTCTGCAAACGTGAAGATCGCCCGACCAGCAGTAAGCCATCGGCACCGTTCATTACCTCCACATTGCAACAGGCGGCAAGCACACGTCTGGGCTATGGGGTGAAAAAGACCATGATGTTGGCTCAGCGTCTCTATGAGGCGGGTTACATCACTTACATGCGTACTGACTCAACTAACTTGAGTTCAGAAGCTGTAGACGCGGTACGGAGTTATATCGGTAGTGAGTTTGGCGATGCATATTTGCCAGCCGCACCGCTGAAATACGGCAGTAAAGGTAACGCACAAGAAGCGCACGAAGCGATTCGTCCTTCCAGTGTGGATGTCAAAGCGGACGATCTTGAAGGCATGGATCCGGACGCGCACAAACTGTATGCGCTGATCTGGAATCAGTTTGTCGCATGTCAGATGACGCCGGCAAAATACGATTCAACGACCGTCAGCGTTAAGGCGGCGGAATACACGCTCAAAGCGAAAGGCCGTATTCTGAAATTTGACGGTTGGACTCGAGTACAGCGTCCTCTGGGCAAGAATGAAGACCAGATTCTGCCAGCGGTCCAAGTTGGCGATACTCTGGATCTGATTGCACTCGACCCGAAGCAGCACTTTACCAAGCCACCTGCGCGTTACACCGAAGCGGCATTGGTCAAAGAGCTGGAAAAACGTGGCATCGGCCGTCCGTCAACATATGCCTCGATCATCTCGACGATTCAGGATCGCGGTTACGTCAAAGTGGACCAGCGTCGTTTTTATGCTGAGAAAATGGGTGAAATCGTTACCGATCGTCTGGATGACAGCTTCCAGGATCTGATGAACTACGACTTCACGGCGCGAATGGAAGAGAAACTCGACCAAATCGCAGAAGGTGACGCGAGCTGGAAAGGCGTGCTGGACAACTTCTTCAAAGACTTCTCTGGTGATCTGGAGAAGGCGGAGCAGGACGAAGACCACGGCGGTATGAAGCCGAATCACATCGTCATGACGGACATTCAGTGTCCGACGTGTTCGCGTCCGATGGGGATTCGTACTGCATCGACGGGTGTTTTCCTGGGCTGTTCCGGTTACGCTCTGCCGCCAAAAGAGCGTTGTAAAACCACCATTAACTTAGGTGATGAAGAAGGCATCATCAACGTACTGGAAGAAGATGTTGAAACCGCCGCTCTGCGCGCTAAGAAACGCTGCCCGATCTGTGAAACTGCGATGGACGCGTATCTGATCGACGATAAGCGTAAACTGCACGTTTGTGGTAACAACCCGAACTGTGACGGTTACCTGGTCGAGCATGGCGAGTACAAGGTGAAAGGTTACGACGGCCCTGTGGTTGAGTGTGATAAGTGTGGCTCAGACATGGTGCTTAAAAACGGTCGCTTTGGTAAGTACATGGACTGCACCAGCGAGTCATGTAAAAACACGCGTAAGATCCTGAGAAACGGTGAAGTCGCGCCACCTAAAGAAGATCCGGTACACTTCCCTGAACTGCCGTGTGAAAATTCAGATGCGTACTTTGTGTTGCGCGATGGTGCTTCTGGCTTGTTTATGGCGGCGCACAACTTCCCGAAATCGCGTGAGACACGTGCTCCGCTGGTGGAAGAACTGGCGCGTTTTGCCGACCGTATTCCGGAGAAGTACCAGTATCTGACTACGGCGCCAACGCACGATCCAGACGGTCGTCCGGCGGTGGTGCGTTTCAGCCGCAAGTCAAAAGAAAACTACATCCGTTCTGAAGTCGAAGGTAAACCTTCCGGTTGGACTGGTTTGTACATCGATGGTAAATGGGAAATTACCGACAAGCGCAAGAAGAAATAAAGCTTGCCCCTCTCCTCTAAAAACGCAGCAATCTTGCTGCGTTTTTTTATTTCCTCCACTGTCATATCAGTGACAAAAGCGTCGGTTACTCTGACCCGTTACAAATAATCACATTTAAAGTGTGGAAAAGAATTGCTCAAATCTGATGCCAACTTCACTATATCTACACGGATGTTCGGTGTGATGACCGAGTATGCTCACTGTTAATCTGCTGTATTAGTCTCAGAAAAATGTGTGATTGGGTTCAGACTCGACACAAGTAACGCGCTCTAACCCTAAAGTACGAGGTGTTTTAAATTGCAATATGCATATAGTTCGATACCTTGTTAGGTATTTTCTGGTCAGCGGTTTAACCGGAAACGCTAAGATGTTGGATATGGAATGTGGATAAGTCCCCCCAAAATTTCAAATGCTTATCTGCAATTATAAAAATGATATGGAGATAGAAAATGGCTGGTGTTTTAGGAATGATTCTCGCAGGTGGTGAAGGCTCACGTCTTAGGCCTTTGACCGAATCGCGCAGCAAGCCCTCGGTCCCGTTTGGTGGCAGTTATCGTCTAATCGACTTTGCCCTGAATAACTTTATTAATGCCGACCTGATGAGAATTTATGTTCTGACACAGTTCAAGTCACAATCCTTGTTTCACCACCTCAAAAAAGGCTGGAACATTAATGGAATTACTGATCGTTTCATCGATCCGATTCCGGCGCAGATGCGTACCGGCAAGCGATGGTATGAAGGGACAGCGGACGCCATTTATCAGAATCTACGTTTCATGGAGCTGGCGGAGCCGGATCAGGTCTGTATTTTTGGTTCAGATCATATCTATAAAATGGACATCAAGCAGATGCTTGAATTCCACAAACAGAAGCAGGCTGCGCTCACGGTGTCGGCGCTGCGCGTGCCGGTTGCAGAAGCCTCTCAGTTTGGGGTGATCGAAGTGGATGCTCAGGGACGCATGGTGGGTTTTGAAGAGAAGCCGGCACAACCCAAAGCCATTCCGGGTGATCCGGAACATGCGCTGGTGTCGATGGGGAACTACGTTTTTGAGGCTCAGGTTCTGTTTGCAGAATTAATTGAAGATGCAGCCAACCAAGCGTCATCACACGATTTTGGTAAAGACATCATCCCCAAAATGTTCCCTCGTGGTGATGTCTACGTGTATGACTTCAGCACCAACACCATTGCGGGAGAGAAGAACAAAGTCTACTGGCGAGACGTCGGTACCATTGACGCTTACTGGCAGGCTCATATGGATCTGTTGGAAAACGACGCGCCGTTTTCTCTCTACAATCGCAAGTGGCCCCTGCATACCTATTATCCGCCACTGCCGCCAGCCACGTTTACTGATTCAGATAATGGCCGGGTGCAGATTATTGACAGTTTGGTGTGTAATGGCTGCTATGTGCGAGGGTCGCGAATTGAAAAATCTGTACTTGGATTTCGCAGTAATATTGCATCTGCCTGTGATATCAGTGAAAGTATCCTTCTGGGAGATGTCAAAATCGGTGATGGATGTGTGCTGCGCCGGGTCATTATCGACAAAGATGTCGAAATTGCACCGGGTACTGAGATAGGCGTGAACCTGTCACAGGATAAAAAGCGCTTCCATGTTTCTGATGAGGGCATTGTGGTCATTCCAAAAGGAGCAAGAATTGGCTACTGAGAAGTTGTCTGTCCTGTTTGTTGCATCAGAAGTTGAAGGGTTAATCAAGAGCGGCGGTTTAGCGGATGTGGCTAAAGCGCTGCCTGTGGCATTGCGTGAGTTGGGTCAGGACGTGCGCATTGCAATGCCCGCTTACAGTAAAATCGGCGATGTGGAGACGTCGGAAGTTCTGCTCGATACTGAGTTGGAGCATTGGCCTTACACGCCATATCGGGTACGTAAACTCGATGTCTCATCGGTGCCTGTGTATGCCATCGAATGTCCGCAGTATTTTGAGCGCGCTGAAATGTATGCAGAAAATAATCAGGCGTACCGTGACAACGGGGAGCGCTTTGCGTTTTTCAGTGCTGCTTGTCTGGATATGCTTCCCAAACTGACTTTTAAACCAGACATTGTGCATGCCAATGACTGGCACACGGGATTAGTGCCATTCCTGCTCAAGAAACGTTATAGCGCCAATGATTTTTTCCGCGGTATGAAAAGCGTTCTTTCGGTACACAATGCGGTTTTTAAAGGCGTCTTCAGCTACGATGAGCTGGAGTCGGTGCCGGAACTGCATTCGCGTTATGTGCCTGAGGCGGCAGTCAGCCCGACGCACATTACCATGCTAAAAGCTGGAGTGATGTCAGCGGACAAGATTAATGCTGTCAGCCCGACGTACGCTGAAGAGTTGAAAACGGAGCTGGGTAGCCACGGTATGGTAAAAGAGTTCCTCAGCCGGGCGAGCGACTTGGTGGGGATCCTCAATGGTTGTGATTATTCGTCATGGAATCCTGAGACGGATCCGCACCTACCACTGCCTTATGACGCTGAGGCGAGCAGTATGCTGGCGGGAAAACAGGCCGCGAAACAGGCACTACAGCAGGAACTCGGGTTGCCCCTGCGTGAAGTCGCTATGTATGGCATGGTTTGTCGTCTGACCCATCAAAAAGGCGTCCACTACTTGTTGCCGATCCTCGAAGCGTTTTTGCGCCACGATCTACAGCTCGTGATGGTTGGAACTGGCGACCCGATATTGGCCTCTCAGCTTAAGGACATCGCTGCGCAGCACGGGCACAAGTTTGTCTTTGTCGAGGCGTACAGTGAACGCCTGGCGCATTTGGTGGAAGCCAGCTCGGACTTTTTTCTCATGCCTTCTGAGTTTGAGCCATGTGGTCTCAATCAAATCTATAGCATGGCGTATGGTGCAGTGCCGATTGTACGCGGTGTGGGTGGACTTAAAGACAGTGTCACCGACTACGACTCGGATCCGGATAACGCAACCGGGTTGATTTTCAATGAGCCAGATCCGCAGGTTCTGTTGCTGATGTTGCAGCGCTCTCTGCTGCTGTATGTTCAGAATCCGGCGGAGATGCAACGCATTCAGCTTAACGGAATGCGTGAAAACTTTTGCTGGTCTCAGGCTGCGAAGCAGTATCTGAGTCTTTATCAGGCCGCACTTCAGTAGCCCGGGTTCAGACTGGGACTTGGATAAACAGGTGGCCAGATACGAGTAAAAACTCGACCAAATAATGGTCAGATGAAGGCATGTTCTCCGATAATTTGATATGAGGTCAGTAGTGACCGGTGAAATTTGTGGTAGGCTTCAACTCCTGTTGACGAATAACCCAGTTTGAGATGCTTTGCCTGATGAGTGACGCTTTACTGTTTCATAAAACATACTCGCATCCGACCAGTAAGGAATGGGTGGTGTTTGTGCATGGCGCCGGCGGCAGTTCCTCAATCTGGTTCAAGCAGATCAAGGCCTATAAAGCGCATTTTAACTTGTTGCTGGTGGATCTGCGCGGGCATGGTAAGTCCAACCAGTTACTCAAAGAGCTGATCGCCAATCATTATACGTTTAAGTCAGTGACCTTGGACGTGTTAAAGGTACTGGACCACCTTAAGATCCAGTCAGCTCACTTCGTAGGGATGTCGCTCGGCACGATCATTGTACGTAATCTGGCCGAGATGGCAGCCCACCGGGTCAGGACAATGGTGCTCGGCGGCGCAATTACCCGGTTGAACACGCGTTCTCAACTGCTGGTTAAACTGGGCAATCTGAGCAAGCATATTTTGCCCTATATGTGGCTCTACAGCTTGTTTGCCTACATTGTGATGCCTCAGCGCAGTCAGAAAGAATCACGCCATCTGTTCATCCGTGAGGCCAAACGCCTTTGTCAGAAAGAGTTTAAGCGCTGGTTTGTGTTGGCGGCTGAAGTCAACCCGTTGATGCGTTATTTCAAGGAAAAAGACCTGCCAATCCCCACGCTTTACCTGATGGGCGCTCGTGACTATATGTTTATCCAGCCGGTGAAAGAGATGGTTGCTGTGCACCGAACCAGTGAGCTGCGAGAAATTCCTGATTGTGGCCATGTGTGCAACGTTGAACAGCCGGATGTCTTTAATCAACATTCGATAGAATTCATTAAACGCCACACCCACTAAGGGTTACTCTGTTGGGCGAGGTGCGCCACACTGCCAGCAGGCGCCGAATTGTGGCTCGTTTTCTTCCCCGCATCGCTGGCAGCGCCATAAGGTGCCGGCTTCCGTATTCGATTGTTGATGATAGGCATCGATGATGCTCTGCGCCAACATCTTTTGCATTGGATTCAATAACCAGATGTACGGATCGGTGTCCTCCCCAAATGGCAATTCGCCTTTGAGGCCAAATAACCCTTCTCCGCGGACCTCGCACTGGATCCGCTCGGCTTTAAGCAACTCGCAAACGATATGCGCCTCTGTTGGGTTATTGGCGACAAAAATTTTCATCCGGCATTTCCGTTGACGTTAGGGGAGAGGCGAAGCTTCACCATAATCCATTTCACCACGATAGGAAACAGACCTAGCAACACAAATGAAGCCAGGACCGCCGGGGACACAATCCCAGACAGGCTGTTTATCTGCGCCAGTTGCGTTCCCGCGTTAAGGTAGACCGCGGTTCCGGGCAGCATTCCCAACTGACTCACGAGATAGAAGCGCAGGACAGAAATAGGGGTCAGCCCCATCAGTAAGTTGATCAGAAAAAACGGAAAGACGGGAATCAGTCTTAACGAAAACAGATAAAACGCGCCGTCGCGTTCCACCCCTTGATTGATGGTGGTCATTTTGTCGCTGAATTTGCTCTGAACCCAGTCACGTAAAAGATAGCGAGAGCTGAGAAACGCCAGGGTAGCACCGATAGTGCTGGCGAAGGACACTAAAACCAAGCTGGTCCAGAAGCCGAATAGAGCCGCTCCGAGCAAGGTTACGACCGCCGCACCTGGGATTGAAAACGCGGCAATTGCCACGTAGGCGACGAAATAACTCAACGCCGCCACAGCGAAGTGATCGCTGATGAACTCTCCGAGTGCGGTTTGTTGGGCCTTGGCATTGTCCAGAGTCAGATACTGGCCGAAATTAATACCAAGGAAAATGATCAGTCCAACCAGCAGTACGCCAATCAGCAATTTCTTATTCATCGTGAGTCCTCTTTGAAAACGATTGGCCAATCACTGATGAGGTGTTGCCCGGTTACTATAGCAAGACAGGCAACCGACAGAAAAAATTTCATCGTCCGTTTTGGTAAACAGTATCAATAAGAAAAAAGCCAGCATAATGCTGGCTTCGGGGTTAGCTTAGGCGATTGATCAGTTCGTCTCGCCTGGATTGAGGGATCACCGACCAGTGAGTGCCGTTAATGGCGCCCTCCAGTGCCCACAGTAGCTCCAGACCGACATCGGCGGAGTGGGTATCGCAAATCGCTTTATAGGCGGCCACAGAGCCGTGGCGCTCCAGATCTTCAACAGAAGAGATACCTGCCTTTTTCAGCATGCGCTCAGTGGCAAGTCGAAGGTTGGGAAGATCTTTCAACCGGTTAGGTTTCGCGGTTGCCTGAGAGGCTTTTTCTTTTTTTGCTGACTCTAGCGCAGATTTCGCTTCATTCAGGGTTGCTTCATGATCGTCGTTCCAGCTATCAGGCAGTGCAAAATACTTTGTCACAACGGGAAAGCCGCGCTTCTTATAAACGTAAGGTTCATATCCTTGTTGCTTAAACTTTGCAGTAGTCTGCTCGTTAGCGCGGATGTGAAGCTTTTCGTTTACTACCAAAGCAAACATTGTGTCGTCGACAAAAATACCAAAACCACCAAACATTGAACGAGATTTGACGCGTCCTAGTTGCTCAAAAAGTCGCATTGAATCTTTAAGTACTGGTTTATCCATGTTTTTATTTCTCGGTGTATGTGAATACGCCACCAAATCAGGTCCGAGAGGTTAGCAAAAACATGCAATCGGTGTGTCAAATAGCAGTAAACTTGCTGAATGCATTTTTTGCCATCGGCAACCCCGCTACCTACCAGGTTCTGGTTTAGGCCGGAGGCTTTGCGTCCCACCCTTTCAGATGGTTTGCCCTGTGCGTGGCTAATGTAACCAATTTAAGCATAAATAAATTTTGCCCAGAGCTTCACAAAGTGTGGTTATAAATGTGATCTTGCTTCAGGAAATTGATGGTGTGAAATGCGTTTAGTAAATAGTAAGTCACTAATACTAAACGCATTTTTATCAATAAGTGAGAGGTTAGTTCAGTTTTTTGACTGTACAGCGTTCGACAATTTCAGGGTGCATTTCGAAGACACGTTTCTCGTGTTCTTTGTCTTTTATACGCTCCAGCAGGATCTCAAATGCGTTCTTTCCGACCCGGCGCTTCGGCTGGTGAACGGTCGTTAGTGGTGGTGAGAAGTACTCTGCCAACTCTATGTTGTCATAACCAATGACGGACATATCTTCCGGAACCCGGATGCCTTTTTGCTGCAGACGACTCATCAGACCCAGGGCCATGGTGTCGTTAAAGCAGAAAATCGCGGTCGGGCGTTTGTCCATCGCGGCAATTTTGTCTGCCGCTAATACAGCGGTGTCGCACTCGAAGTTGCCTTCCAGGATCCAGTCTTCATTTACCGGTAGCTTGGCTTCTCCCATGGCGCGGCGGAAACCCAGAATTCGTTCCTGACAGGCTGCTTTTTCAAAGTGACCGCTCAGGCAGGCGATGTCGGTGTGGCCGTGATCGATCAGGTATTTCGTCGCCAGGTAGCCGCCTTCTTCTGAGTTATCGATGATCTTGTCTGCCTGGGAGCTTGCCGGGCCCCAGTCCATAATGACTTTCGGAATGTCTGCGTGACGCTCAAGCATTTCCGACAGCTCTTCGGTCAGATCAGAGCACATTACCAGGATACCGTCGACGCGCTTCTCAGCCAGCATGCGGATGTAGTCCCGTTGCTTTTCGTAGATACCGCCGGTGTTACACAGGATCAGCGTATAGCCTTGACGGTAACAGTAGCTTTCTACCCCATCGATCACTTCCGAGAAAAACAGGTTGGTTGATTGAGTGACCAGCATACCGATGGTGCGCGTGGTATTGCATTTCAGGCTACGCGCAACGGCACTCGGGGCATAGTTCAGCTCTTTCACCGCTTCCATCACTTTTTCTTGGGTGGCTTCAGCAACAAAGCGGGTTTTGTTAATCACATGGGATACAGTCGTCGTTGAAACGCCGGCTAAGCGTGCGACATCTTTAATGGTAGCCATAAGGTTCTGTCCTGTTGTCACCTGCCAGGTCAACCGGATTCCCCCGGCCTGAGGCAGTAAGTATCAGAAACACAAAAACCGCTTAAAGACAGCGGTTTGCATTCATCATCATATTTTTATCGTTTGCGATCACGATTTTAGACTGCTCTGCCGCAAGTGGCAATTAAAAAACCATCGCCTGGATAAGGCGATGGTCACAAAATGTTAATCTTGTCAGAGAGGGGCTTCGCGCTTATTCACCAACCAGATATTGGCAATCAAGCTCGAGAAATGCTTCCAACAGTGCGGCAACCGCTGCATAAAACCCAAACTGATCATACTGCTGACAACGTTGACTGAACTGAGGAACCCAGGAGAGCAGATGTTGACGGATAAAAACTTCCTGATCCAGCAGCGCCTGATCGAGGTGCTTTTCCTGTTCCAGTTCGTTAGAGCGGATAATCATGTTGCCAAGGAAATCGAGTTCTATCGCCAGATGATCGGCTGGCTCGTTGAGGGATTTGTCGACCGCCACACCGTGATGTGCCATCACGGCTTCCATTTCAATGGCTGGCTCGTCATTGAGCAGACCCGATTTACCGATATAAATGGAGGCGTAAGGTAAAGCGGCGTCTTTGTCTGATTTCAGGAACAGATCGCAAAAATCCGCAGCCAGTTCAAGTGGCGCGTCTGCTCGGTCCATCAGGCGATTTAAGGCATCCACCAGTTGGTCAGAGGCCGGTTTCAGCGTGCTATTTTCACCAAGCCCGCTCAGAAAAGCGCGGATCTGAGGGGAGTGATACTGCTCAATGTCGGCCTCGGTCAGCTCTTTGGCAAACAAGCTGGATAACCACCAGTAAATTTCAGCTCGTTTTTCATTGAACGCTTTGGTTTCTTGCATGGATTAAGCTCCGGAAATTCTGATACTTCTAAGTTTAATGGATAAAGATGAATAGCGGTAACGCCATGTATGACAAATTATCGCGGCTTATGACGAAATATGAATGGAGTGGTGAAGGTTGTCTTGAATCAATAAAAAGCCAGCTTTCTTCGAATTCGCACCGCGGAGACTAGAATTGTGACTAGTTATGAATAGAATAATTATCGTAAACCATTCCAATGATTCAAAGTGGTGTAAATGAGCTATCACGTATTAGTAGTAGAAGATGATGCGGTGACTCGCAGTAAACTGGCGGGCTATTTTCAGAGTGAAGGTTACCAGGTCAGTGAAGCGGAGAATGGCGATCAGATGCGCGATATGCTTCAGGCTCACGCGGTCGATTTAGTGATGCTGGACATCAACCTTCCTGGCGGCGATGGCCTGATGTTAACGCGTGAACTGCGCAGTCAATCTGATATTGGAATTATCCTGGTGACAGGGCGCACGGATAGCATCGACAAAATCGTCGGCCTGGAGATGGGCGCGGATGACTACGTTACCAAACCGTTTGAGTTACGCGAGCTGCTGGTTCGGGTCAAAAATCTCTTGTGGCGTATTTCACTTGCCCGTCGTGGCGGACAAATCTGTGAGGAGCAGGATGGCAACGTGATTCGTTTTAGCGACTGGACGTTTGATGTGCAGCGCCGCGCCTTAAGTCGCAACGGTGAACCGGTGAAGCTGACGAAGGCGGAATATGAATTATTGGTGGCGCTTTCTTCCTACCCGAATCAGGTACTGAGTCGCGAACGAATCCTGAACATGATCAGCCACCGGGTTGATGCGCCGAACGATCGCACCATTGACGTGTTGATCCGCCGGATGAGAGCGAAAATGGAATTCGATCCCAAGAACCCGCAAATTTTCGTAACGGTGCATGGCGAAGGCTACATGTTTGCCGGCGATTGATCGTATACGGAAACAAAAAAACCGAAGCGTTGGCTTCGGTTTTTTATCGCTGAAATTGCTCTACTGCGCCTCACTGTTGCTCAACTGGCTTTGTTCGGCTTCGATCGCTTGCTGCTCGTAATCCGAAACCCAATTGCGCATAGACTGCCAAATCCTGCCTAACGTTTCATGCCAGTAGCGCTCAGTTTGTTCAAGATACACGGCTTTTGGGGTGTACTTATCCCAAGCCTGAGCAATGTTGGATTGCGCCAGATAATTGGTCGGCGCAGCAATTGGTGACAGACCCGCGGAGTTAAACTCATTCATTGCACGTTGCATATGGCTGGCGGAAGTCACCAACACTAATTTACGTTGTTGTACAAACGCCGCCGCCTGACGCGCTTCTTCCCAGGTGTCTTTGGCGGTTTCAAGCAGAATAATATCTGATTTAGATACTCCAAGCGCCAACGCGACTTTCGCCATCATGCGCGCATTGCTCATCTCCGAGCCACCCGCATAACCGGACAGAATCAACTTTGCGCCCGGATACATACGCACAATCCGAATGCCTTCTGTAAGGCGCATCAGACTGGCACGGCTCAGTTCTGAGGTGGGCGGAATACGGTCATCCACCACATGTGAGTTGCCCAGAACCATCACGTAGTCAATGGATTCATCCACAGGCAGAAAAGCAGAATACTGACGCTCCAAAGGCATCAACAGACGAGTGGATACTGGCTGGAAGGCGATCAGAAAAATGCCCATTAAGGAGAAAAGCACCACAAAGCAGCCAGACTTTCTTTTGGTGGTAAACATTATCAGCATCAGACCGATAAAGCCGATGATTAACATCGCTGGAAGCGGCATCAGAAGAGATGCGACAACTTTTTTCAGCTCAAACATACTTAAATAGTCCGAAAAAACATCACTTGATTGAAAAAAGGGCATAAAGCCTCTTTAATCCTGCCATTCCTATGACAGAATAGCAGCACGATTCGTTATCATAACCTAACCGCAGTGACTCAAGACCGTAATTTCGACGATATTGCCCACAAATTTGCAAAAAATATTTACGGCTCCGATAAGGGAGAGATTCGCCAAATTATTGTTTGGGAAGATCTTCTTAATCTGTTGTCGCAATTTTCTCAGCCCTCACTTCACGTTCTTGATGCCGGGGGCGGGCTGGCTCAAATGTCACAGAAGCTGGCTAAATTAGGCCACAGGATTACGTTGTGTGATCTATCTTGCGAAATGCTACAGCTAGCTGAGCAGGATATTGCAAATAACGGGCTGCTTGAGCAGTATCGCCTGATTCATTCTCCGGTCCAGTCGATTGACGAACATCTGGATGAGCCTGTGGACGTGGTGATGTTCCATGCGGTCATGGAGTGGCTGGCCGATCCGAAAAGTGCGTTGGACAAAGTGCTGGCGCAGGTCAGGCCGGGAGGAATGGCATCGGTGATGTTCTATAACCATCACGGTCTGGTATTTAAGAATGCAATTTGTGGCAATATTCCCCATGTGCTGAAAGGCATGCCACATCGCAAACGATTTAAGTTACAGCCGCAGCAAGGGCTCAAACCGGAAGAAGTCTACCAGTGGATGGAAGACGCTGGGTTTGACATTTGCGGCAAATCCGGAATTCGCTCCTTCAGTGATTACATTGGCAACATGAAGAATATGGGCGACTACGAATTTGACGATGTACTGGCTCTGGAAAAACAACTATGTAGACAAGAGCCGTACCTCTCATTAGGTCGATACATTCACGTATGGGCCAAAAAGAAACAAGAACAGGAACAACAATGAGTGAGATGACTCTCAATGCTGCGGAGCAACCAATTGATGAATTGGTCGGCTGGGTAAAGCAGCAAGATTTCTCATTGAACCTGACAACAGAGCGACTGGCGTTTTTGATTGCTGTCGCTGTATTAAGCAACGAAAGGTTTGATGAAGAGCTAGGTGAAGGAGAACTGCATGATGCGTTTACCATCGTTACCCGCATGTTTGCGGAGACGGGGGAAGCATCCGCATTCCGCGCCAACAACGCGATCAATGAAATGGTGAACCAGCGCTTGTTGAGCCGGTTCACCAGTGAAGTCAATGATGGCGCAAGTATTTACCGCCTGTCGCCGCTGGCGATTGGTATCACCGATTATTACGTGCGTCACCGCGAGTTTTCTAAGCTCAAGTTGTCGATTCAACTGTCGATGGTGGCGGATGAAATGGCGAAAGCCAAAGAGGCGGCGCTGAAAGGTGGAACCCCAGGTCATTGGAAGAAAAATGTCTACGGCGTATTGCGCTACTCCGTCGGTGAGATTTTTGATCAAATTGATCTCAACCAACGCGTTATGGATGAACAGCAGCGCTCAGTCAAAGAACAAATTGCAGAGCTGCTGAACAAAGACTGGCGCGATGCTATTAACAACTGTGAAGCGCTGCTGTCTGAAACCTCTTCGACGTTGAAAGAGCTTCAGGATACCCTGCAAGCCGCCGGAGACGAGCTCCAGACTCAGATCCTCGATATTCAGGAAAAGGTGTACGGTGACCCAGAGCTGGAGTTTGTCGAGGAAACGCTGTTTGGCCTGCAAATGAAACTGGATCGAATCACCAGTTGGGGTCAGCAGGCGATTGATCTGTGGATTGGCTATGACCGCCACGTGCATAAGTTTATCCGTACTGCGATCGACATGGACAAAAACCGGGCGTTCAGTACCCGTTTGCGCCAGTCGGTCAAGGACTATTTCGACATGCCTTGGTATCTCACTTATGCAGATGCCGAGCGTCTTACTGATTTACGTGATGAAGCTCTGGTGCTTCGTGATGATGAGGTAACCGGCCAGGTTCCTCTCGATATGGAGTTTGAAGAGTTTCAGCAAGTCAATGATGAGTTATCTGAGCGCATCGGCGCCATGTTACAGGTACACAAAGACAGCGGTTCGCCGATTGATCTCGGCAGTGTTCTGCGCGACTACCTGTCAGCACACCCACACACTCATCATTTTGATTTAGCCCGTATTGTTGTCGACCAGGCCGTGAGACTCGGTTATTCAGAGTCCGACTATCAGGCTGTTCAGCCTGACTGGCAAGCGATCAACGATTACGGTGCAAAGGTACAAGCAAATGTCATCGACCGATACTAATGAATACATGCCAGACAATCTGGTAAAAGCGATTTCCAACCCGTTGTTTCCTCAATTGGATAGTATGCTGCGCGCCGGGCGCCATATTTCCAGCGAAGATCTGGATAACCACGCGTTGCTGTGTGATTTCGAAGTTGAGCTGGCGTCGTTCTACCAGCGTTACAACACTGAGCTGATAAAAGCACCTGAAGGCTTTTTCTATCTACGTCCACGTTCGACCTCATTGATTGGCCGTAGTGTGCTTTCGGAGCTGGATATGCTGGTGGGTAAGGTACTGTGTTTCCTCTACCTTAGCCCGGAGCGTCTGGCCCACGAAGGGATTTTCACCAATCAAGAGCTGTACGAAGAGCTACTGGCCCTGGCGGATGAGAAGAAACTGATGAAGCTGGTCACCAATCGGGCGACTGGCTCTGATCTGGATAAAGAGAAGCTGTTTGAAAAAGTGCGTACGTCGCTGCGCCGTCTGCGCCGTTTGGGCATGATCATTAACATCGGTGAAACCGGTAAATTCAGTATCAGTGAGTCGGTGTTCCGCTTTGGCGCTGATGTGCGTGTTGGCGACGATATGCGCGAAGCACAACTGCGACTCATTCGTGATGGTGAGGCAGTGGTGCATACACAAGAGCCAAGCCAGGGCAGCCTGCTAAATGACGACGACAATGAAGAAGACAACAACGAGCAAGAGTTAGAAGGTGAAGCATGATTGAACGAGGTAAATATCAATCGCTGACCATGGTCAACTGGAACGGCTTTTTTGCTCGTACATTTGATATCGATGGTTTGGTAACCACTTTGTCCGGTGGTAACGGTGCGGGTAAATCAACCACCATGGCCGCCTTCATTACGGCATTGATTCCGGATCAAACGCTGCTGCATTTTCGTAACACCACGGAGGCGGGTAGCAGTCAGTCGTCTCGTGACAAAGGTTTGTACGGTAAGCTCAAACCCGGTGCATGTTACGCCGCACTGGATGTACTGAACTCTCGTCATCAGCGCTTGACGTTTGTTGTTAAGCTGCAACAGGTCGCCGGCCGTGACAAGAAAGTCGATATCAAGCCGTTTGTTATTCAAGGCTTACCGAGCCATCTCAAACCGACTGATGTGCTGGTGGAAACGGTCTCTAGCAGCCATGCGCGTGTACGCCAGATTAATGAAGTCAAAGACGCGCTGGGTGAATACGAAGGCGTTCAGTTTAAAACCTTTGCGTCCATCGTCGATTACCATGCTCAGATGTTTGAGTTTGGGGTAATACCTAAGAAGCTGCGTAACTCCAGCGACCGCTCTAAGTTTTATCGTCTGATTGAAGCGTCTCTGTATGGTGGTATCTCAAGTGCGATTACCCGCTCATTGCGTGACTACTTACTGCCTCAAAATGGCGGGGTGAAGAAAGCATTCCAGGACATGGAATCGGCGCTGCGTGAAAACCGCATGACACTGGAAGCGATCAAAACCACTCAGGCGGATCGTGATCTGTTTAAGCATTTGATCACGGAATCGACCAACTATGTGGCCGCAGATTACATGCGCCATGCCAACGATCGCCGTAATAAGCTGGAACAAACGCTGTCGCTGCGCAGTGAACTGTTCGGCTCGCGTGAAACCTTGGTACAACAAAACGAACTGCTTAACCGTGTTCAGGAAGAGCTGGAGATGTTGGTTGAGCAGGAGTCGGCACTGGAAATGGATTACCGCGCCGCTTCAGATCACCTCCAACTGGTACAGAATGCATTGCGCCAGCAGGAAAAGATCGAACGCTATCTGGAAGATCTGGAAGAGCTTAATGAGCGTCTGGAAGAGCAAATGATGGTGGTTGAGGAAGCGCAAGAGCGTGTGATTATGGCCGAAGAGCAGGCTACCGTTACAGAAGAAGAGGTCGACAGCCTCAAGACGCAACTGGCCGATTACCAACAAGCGCTCGATGTTCAGCAAACCCGTGCCCTGCAATATCAACAAGCGATTCAGGCACTGGATAAAGCCCGTCAATTGCTGGGTGATAACACTTTGACGGCAGAAGGTGCACAAGCGTTAGTGGCACAGTTGAAGGCTCAGGAAAGCGCGAACACCAATACCTTGTTGTCGGTTAAGCACAAGCTGGATATGTCGTCAGCCGCCGCTCAACAGTTTGATACTGCATTGAAGCTGATTACCGGAATAGTCGGCCAGGTCGAACGCAGTGATGCAGCTGATAAAGCCCGGGAAGTGATTCGCAAAGCCCGAGACGCTGAACAAACGATCCAGAATGAGCAGCAGTGGCGCGCGCAGCATCGTGATTTAGAGCGCAGCATCAATCAACAGCGTCAAGTCCGCGAACTGACAAGCGAATATCAGAAGCAGTTTCATGTCTCGCTGGACGACGAACTGACGCTGGAGCAAGAGCGCGAACGCCACGCATTGCAGTTGGAGTCACTGGATCTGGCTCAAGAAGAAGTGCGTGAGCAGCGCAGCGAACTGCGTCGGAAAGAGCAGGATCATTCGGCTGAAATTAAGCGTCTTGAATCCATCGCACCGGCTTGGATCAGTGCGAACGATGCACTGAAAACGTTGCAGGAGCAAAGTGGCGCTGAATTGTATGACAGCCAGGCTGTCATGACGCAGATGCAACAGGCACTGGAGCAGGAAAAGCAGCAATCCATTGCGAAAGACAAGCTGGCGGATCGTCGTGCGACGCTGGAAAACGAAATCGAGCGTTTAGCGTCACCGGGTGGCTCAAACGATCCACGTCTGAAAGGGTTAGCTGATACCTTGGGCGGCGTGCTGCTGTCTGAAATCTACGACGACATCACGATTGACGATGCACCGTACTTTAGTGCCATGTATGGTCCTGCCCGTCATGCGATTGTGGTATCGGATCTCAGTGACATTGAAGAAAAACTGGTCGAGCTGGACGACTGTCCGGACGATCTTTACATCATTGAAGGTGATGTGGATGCGTTCGATGACAGCTCGTTTGATGCGGAAGAACTCGAAGGTGCGGTGTGCGTGCGTATGAACGCGCGTCAGTTACGTTATTCCCGTTTGCCTGAAATTCCATTGTTTGGTCGGGCGGCGCGTGAACAGCGTCTTGAGCTGTTGCGTAATGAGCGCGAAGAGGTGGTTGAACAACACGCTAAAGCGGCGTTCGATTCCCAGAAACTGCAACGTCTGTATCAGGCATTCAACAGCTTTGTGGCAAAGCACCTGCAGGTTGCCTTTGAAGCGGATCCGGAACAGGCGCTACAAGCTTTGCGTGATAAGCGCAATCAGGCTGCGCGCCAGTTAGCGGATCTGGATACCAAAGAACAACAGTTGCGCAGTCAGCTGACGAGCCGCAAACAGGCGCTGGCTGCGCTGGACAAGATTGCGCCGAATATGGTGTTGATCGAAGACGACACACTGCAAGCCCGCTATGAAGAAATCGAAGCAAAGATTGCTCAGTTAAGTGACGCGAAAGTGTTCATCAATCAGCATGGTAAAGCCATTGCGGAGCTGGAAACCGTGGTGACGGCGCTGGACGCAGACCCCGAGCAATTTGATGCTCTCGAAGCTGAGTACCAGCGCGCCGATGAAGCACTGCAGTCGCTGAAGAAGCAGATTTTCGCATTGTCTGATCTGGTCGAGCGTCGCCACTACTTTGCTTACTCAGATTCCGTTGACCTGCTTAACCAGAGCAGTGAACTCAGTGAACAGCTGAAAGCCAAACTGGTGGAAGCAGAGCGTGCCCGAACTCGATCCCGTGAAGAGCTCAAGCAAGCTCAGGGTCTAATGAACCAGTACAATCAGGTATTGGCGTCTCTGAAAAGCTCGCATCAAGCCAAGTTGGAAACCGTGCAGGAGTTCAAACAGGAACTGCAAGAGTACGGCGTGAATGCCGATGAAGGCGCGGAAGAGCGAGCACTGCGCCGCCGTGACGAGTTGCACGAGCGTTTGCATGCTTCGCGTGGTCGCAAGAGTGAATACGAACGGACGATTACCTCAACGGAACTGGAAATGAAGACGTTGGCCAAACGTCTGAAAAAAGTCCAGAAAGATTATGTTGAGCTGCGAACCTTTGTCGTTGCAGCCAAAGCCGGCTGGTGCTCGGTGCTGCGCCTGGCGCGTGAAAACGATGTTGAACGTCGTCTGCACAAGCGTGAACTGGCGTACATGAGTGCCGATGAACTGCGTTCGATGTCGGACAAATCGCTGGGTGCGCTGCGTCTTGCGGTTGCAGATAATGAGGACTTGCGCGATGCGCTGCGCCTGTCTGAGGACAATGCACGTCCAGAGCGTAAAGTGTTGTTCTACATCGCTGTTTACCAACATCTGCGTGAGCGAATCCGTCAGGATATCATTCGTACTGATGATCCGGTGGAAGCGATTGAAGAGATGGAAGTGGAACTGGCACGCCTGACAGAAGAACTGACACAGCGTGAGAATCGTCTTGCGATCAGCTCTGAGTCGGTCGCAAGTATCATCAAGAAGACGATTCAGCGTGAGCAGAACCGTATCCGTATGCTCAACCAAGGCTTGTCGAACATTGCCTTTGGCCAGGTAAAAGGGGTGCGTCTCAACGTGAAAATCCGTGAGAGCCACGAAGTGCTGCTGGAAAGTCTGGCGGCTCAACAGGAGCAGCACAAAGATCTGTTTGAAAGCACCCGCTTTACGTTCTCTGAAGCGATGGCGAAGCTTTTCCAACGAGTGAACCCGCATATCGATATGGGGCAACGTTCGCCACAAGTATTGGGTGAAGAGCTGCTGGATTACCGGAACTACCTTGAACTGAGCGTCGAAGTAAACCGGGGTTCGGATGGTTGGTTGCAGGCGGAGTCGGGCGCATTGTCGACCGGTGAAGCGATTGGTACGGGTCAGTCAATCCTGCTGATGGTGGTCCAAAGTTGGGAAGAGGAGTCTCGCCGTCTGCGAAGCAAAGACATCATGCCGTGTCGATTGCTCTTCCTGGATGAGGCGGCGCGTTTGGATGCCAAATCGATCTCAACGCTGTTTGAACTGTGTGATCGTCTGGATATGCAGCTGTTGATCGCGGCCCCAGAAAACATCAGCCCGGAAAAAGGCACCACCTATAAACTGGTGCGTAAAGTCTTTAAAGACCATGAGCATGTTCATGTGGTTGGATTGCGCGGGTTTGGTCAGGTGGACAAACCGAAGAGCGAAGCCCAGGAATTGGTCAAAGAGCTCTAACTCTTACTAAACGTCTGAATACAACGCCCGCTTTTACGGGCGTTTTTTCTTGGCCTGACTACCTATGCGCTTAATGAACGCTATGCATTCCATGAAGCGAACTCAACCATGCAAGGTTTCATGCTACCCGGGATAAGAAACTGTTATGGATCACATCACTTTCAAAATGTTAATTAATGACTCTGTTGCATAAAAGAAAGCGGCTACAATACTTACCCTCTAATAATAACAACCTTGAGAACACTAACGATGTTATTGAGCCGTACACTTCTATGCACTTCACTTGCTTTGGGTTTTTCAACCTCAGCACTGGCCTACGACATCAGTCTGGAGTCGTATAATCCTGATGAGTTACAGGTGCTTCAAGCTGCGGAAAAATCGGATGACCCCGTTCAGTTAATGGAGGCTGCGTCAGTCCTGCTCTACGAGTCCATGTTGCAGGAAAATGTCGATCAGGGCTTGGTTTACCTGAAAAAGGCCGCTCAGAAGGGAAGTCATGAAGCCGAATCCGAACTGGCGGACTACTACTATTACCAGCAAGAGGATTATGCCGAGGCATTAAAATGGTATCACCAGGCGGAAAAAGGCCAGGATGCTTATGTGCTTTACAGTTTGGGTGTCATGTACTTTGATGGTGAGGGTACTCAAGTCGACCTAAAGAAAGCCAATGAGTATTATCTGGCAGCGGCGAAGCTCGGCTATTCGGACGCCATGTACGAACTGGCGTTTTCTTATAACGATGGCAAAGGCGTAGAGAAAGATTTTGTTCAGGCAGCCCATTGGTTCAAACAGGCGGCCGATCTGGGCGATGCCAGCGCGATGTATAACCTGGGTATCGCTTACCTGAATGGGGAAGGGGTTGAGAAAAGCTGTCCTACCGCGATGAAACTGTTTAACCAGGCCATTGATGCGGATGAACATGTGTTATCTTACGCGACGCTGGGCAATCTGTACTACTACCCGGAATATAAGCGCCCGTGTGGGTTTAAAACGACCGATTATAAAAAGTCGTTCAGCTACTTTAGCGAAGCGGCGATGTGGGGTGATGAATACAGTCAGTATATGGTGGGGTATTCGTACCGTAATGGCCATGGCGTATACAGCGATTTCGTTAAAGCGCTTGCCTGGCTGAGTATCGCGGCTGACAACGGTTATGCAAAATCGGCCGAGGCGGTCAAAGAAGTCAAACGTCATATGTCGCGTGCAGACATTGAAAAAGCCGGTGAACTGCAAGCGTCGCTGGAAGAGGAAATCTAGCCCGGACATTAGCCATAAAAATGCCCGCTGTGAGCGGGCATTGTTGTATTTGGTCAGGATCAGTCGGTAATTTCTTTGGCAAACACCCCAAACTGTCGCGCAGCGTACGCCACGCGTTCAGCAGGCTTAGGGTATTCTGCAGGTCGGCCGATACTTTCAATATGATGCAGTCGAGGGAGCAGACCACAGCCGTTGGCGATCTGGATTGCCAGTCCAGGTCGAGCATTGAGCTCCAGAACCATTGGACCTTCTTCTTTGTCCAGAACCATATCGGTGCCCATGTAGCCAAGCCCTGTCATTTCCCAGGCACTGGATGCGAGTGTCAGCAGACGCTCCCAGTGGGGGACTTTGAGCGTTGACAGCTCTTTTCCTGTGTCCGGATGGTGAGTCACTGGTTGATCAAACTGGACGGCTCGTACTGCACGTCCGGTTGCAATACAGATACCGACGCCGACCGCACCCTGGTGCAGGTTGGCTTTGCCGTCAGATGCCGAAGTCGAGCAGCGCATCATCGCCATCACCGGGTAGCCTTTGAAAACGATGATGCGCACATCGGGCACACCTTCGTAGCTGAAGCCATCAAAGCAGTCATCAAACTTAATCAGGTTCTCGACCACGGCAACGTCATTCTTGCCGCCCAAAGAAAACAGTCCTGCCAGTGCGTTACTGATGTGGCGCTCGACGTCCTCTTTGTTTATGGTCGCCCCAGATGGTTTGGTGTACACCCCATCTTTGTGCGAGATCACGACGAGAATGCCTTTACCACCACTGCCTTGAGCCGGTTTGATGACAAACCCTGGCCAATCTTTCACCATCTCGTGGATGGTTCTCACTTCGGCTTGGTTCGCGATCACACCAATCAGTTTCGGTACAGTCGCGCCCGCTGCCTGAGCAATGATTTTGGTTTTCAGCTTGTCGTCTACCAAAGGGTATTTGGAGCGATCGTTGTAGCGACCAATGTAACTGTGGTTACGTTGGTTCATGCCCATGATCCCTTTGCGCTTTAACTTGCTCGGGGAGGTATAACGAGAAAAAAACATCGTTTAGTCCTCCACAAGTGGTTTGAAGCGACGCAGTTCGGTCAGGCGGTAACCCGTATAGGTACCCAGCAACAAAATGCCTGCTAGAACGATCAGTTGCAGACCGATGAAGTTAAAGGTCAGGTGTTGGATGTAGCTGTTGGTCATTGCCAGATAGATCAAAACAGCGGTCAGCAGTGAGCCACCGCCTTGCATAGCCACTTCTTTCGGACCTTCTTCTTCCCACAGGATGGACATCCGTTCAATGGTCCACGACAAGATGATCATCGGGAAGAAGGTAATCGTCAGGCCTTCTGTCAAACCGATTTTGAAAGCGATCACGGTAAACAGCGAGATAATCATGATCACGGTAATAATCACCGCCGATATCCTCGCCACCAACAGCAAGTTAAGTTTGGAGAGGTAACTGCGGATGATAAGGCCGGTCCCGACAATCAATAGGAAGCCGACAATACCGGTCAACAACTGAGTTTGTACGAAAGCGACTGCAATCAGTACCGGCATGAACGTACCGGATGTTTTCAATCCGACAATTACACGCAGGAACACAACAATTAACGCGCCGATTGGAATCAGCATGATGGTTTTAAACATCGCCTGTTCTTCCAGTGGCAAACTGTGAATTGAGAAGTTCAGCAGGCCGTCCGCTTCAATTTTATCGCTGGTTGCCTGTTGTGGTGTCACGTCCTGAGCGATCATTGAGAACGTCACCTGACTATTCTGACCACCAATCAGGTCAAGCAGAGAAACGTTGGACTCATCCCACACCAACAGGTTTGGCTGAATTTCCTGACTGATATTGTCCGGGTTGAACAAGATCCATTTTTTGCCACTCCATACCTGGTTCATCTGTTGTATGCTTTGACGGCGACGACCATCTTCCAACTGAATCACACCGACGACTTTACTCTGGATACCTGCGTATGCCAGCAACTTATCAATCGCCTGGACTTTGCTCATGCTGTTCAGGATCAAGGCGGCATTCTGACTGTCGCCATCATTGAGGGCTTTGATCAGTTCACGGGTAAAGGTGACGTCATCAGCGGAACGCTCATTGGCTTGTTGGATCAGAGCAACTGCTGCTGCCTCACTGGGGCCATCAAATGTCGGTTTGAGTACTTCGCCGCTCGGTGGAATCGGATCGACTTTGGCTTGAGAGTCCACCAAAAACTGAGCTTTGTAGTAAATAGTCTGTGCGCCTCGGGCATTGCGGACCGACCATTCTACGCGGCGACCGGAATCCGAGTTGATGTAAGAGACACCATAGCCTGGCGAGGAGGCTGATTCATTGACAAGAGTGAAACCGTCTTGAGTATGTGGGGCTGCCAGAGAGGCTTTGACGGGTTTATTCTGGGCGGTAAATTCAATCCGGGCTTCTAAATCCCATACTTGGCGTGTTTCGCCCGGCGTCCAAGGGACGCCATAACTATTGTGTCTGAAAATGCTAAGAGCGATCCCAGCAACTATCAGTAACAGAACTGACAGGTAAAATGGTACTTTGGACGTCATAAACTACCTTATTGTTTTTGTTTGTCTTCCGTATGAATATATTTTCGGCTGACATCAACCACGGCGATGTCACGAATGAACTCCCTGCCCAGTAGAACAGGATGGCTCATTTGCGAACGGTCTGCCAAAGTAAATTGCGCTTTTTCATGAATTTTTCCGACTCTGACCCACAATTCAATCACGGCGCGGCGTTCGACATCTTCAGAGGTCGATTGGCGGATTTTGACAAAACGAATAATAGGCGCTTCGATCCAATTGTCGGCATCAAGCGTTTTTTCACCATCGGAGAGGTGGAAACGCACCCAATTTTTACCATTGCGCTCGAATTGCTCAATATCCACAGCGTTGAGTGAGGAAGTCGCTGCCCCGGTATCAACACGGGCATCAAACGTCTGCTTGATAGAGTCAATGGTCACTTTTTCGATTTCACCCAGAATGATGTTATCTGGCATCGGGGTAGGGAGCGGCACAGGGGCTGGCTCTACTGGCTCTGGCTTTTCATTCAGCTTTTCCAGGGTTACTTTCTTAAACGAAGCAATCTGCTTGCTGAGCGCTTTTATGTCACCTTCCAAACTATCAATGTAATCGGATTGATTACTCATTTGGAGTTCCAGGTTGGTAATTTTGTTAGTCAGTTCCGCTTCAGACGTGTTGATCGCCGTCAGCGTTTCCTGGTGGTATTGTTCGGAATTGGTCAGTGCGCATCCTGAAAGCAAACTAACTGCAATAACGGGTGCCAGTCGAGTAAACATTGAAAACCTTAAAAATAGCGTTAAGTGTTTGTATTTTGCGAGTTTAGCTTATCTCCACAAACGACGACAAGGCCAGAAACTTCACCTTTATCACGCTGTGGTTATAGTTATCTGCTCAGGTAACAGTGAGGGGCGAGTTTAGTGATAGACTTCTCGTTTTCTGCCGCGTCTGGCAACGGAAAACCGGATGGCTTGACATTAGAAAGTGGTCGTACACAGAGCCCTGCACCTCGGGGGTTACCTGCTTCCAGCGATAAAGGCGAAAACTGTCCCTTTATCGCTCGGCATTAGGGTATCTTCCGCGTGCATTATACACGTTAAAACTGTGTCAATTATGGTTTATTGGCAATTAAAATTGCGCGGCGTGGTGCCGGGTAACCTTCAACGGTTTTTGTCGGGTCCGTCGGATCGATGTAATCCGGCAGCGAGTTGTGTGTCATCCAGGAGGTGGTGCGTTGCTCACCAAGGGATGTGACGTTTTCATCCACGATGCGTACGTTGATAAATCCGCTCTGCTCCAGCCACACTTTCAGTGCTTTTGCAGAAGGGAAAAAATAGACATTGCGCATTTGGGCGTAACGGTCAACAGGCACCAGCACGGCATTTTCGTCGCCTTCAATCACCAGTGTTTCGAGGATCAACTCGCCGCCTGATACCAGTTGGTTTTTCAACTGCAACAGGTGATCAAGCGGTGAACGGCGATGATAGAGCACTCCCATGCTGAATACGGTGTCGAACGCTTCCAGCTCTGGCAGTTGCTCAATACCGAGCGGCAGCAGGTGGATGCGTTGATCGTCGCCCATCAGCTTGCGAATGGCTTCAAATTGGATCAGGAACAAGTGAGACGGGTCGATGCCGACACACAAACGTGCCTCTTCGCCCAGCATACGCCACATGTGATAACCATTACCACAGCCAACGTCCAGCACAGTGCGGTTTTTCAGTGGTGTGATGTGAGGGAGCAAGCGATCCCACTTCCAATCGCTTCGCCATTCGGTATCAATATGAATGCCATGAAGATCATACGGACCTTTACGCCACGGGTGAAAGGTTTTCAGCAGGTTTTCCAGTTTTTTGAATTCGCCTTCGGGCAACGCGTTTTCATTACGCACGCTGACGGCATTTTTTATATCTATGTGATCCGGCATGCCTTGCGGGATTTTTTTCAGCGCACGCAGCCAGCGCTCGAAATCGCCGTGCTGAGCGTTCTGCCAGTCCGTCAGCTGTTGTGGAAGGGTATTCAGCCAATGCTGCAGGCGAGTATCCTGAGCGATCAACTGGTAGAAGTTACCAAAACTAAACATGGAAAAGTTCCTGGTTTAAAAAGCCATTCCCCGGTTTACATACGGTTTGGACGCGTGTTCCTCGGGGAGTCGAAACACCATCACCTGAAGGCCATCTATTTAATGGCAAACATCGAGCCGAAGTTGAAGCACTGGAACCACACATCGTAACTGGCGAAGCCAATTTTGCTAAAACGTTCCTTGTGAGCGGTGATCGAATCAGGACGCATAACATTTTCGATCGCACTGCGTTTCTGGCTGATTTCCAGTTCGCTGTAGCCATTGGCGCGTTTGAAGTCATGGTGAAGGTCAATCAGGAGTTCGTGTGAGACTTCATCTTCAAACACAAATTTTTCCGACAGGATCAAAATACCGCCCGGACGCAGGCCAGCGTAGATTTTTTCCAGCAGAGCGTATCGGTCTTCAGGTTTAAGAAATTGCAAGGTGAAGTTGAGCACCACGACTGACGCATCGTCGATCTCGACATCGCGGATATCGGCTTCGAGCACTTCGACAGGAGTGTCGCTGCGGTAAGCGTTGACGTGCAGCTTACAACGTTCGACCATCGCTGAAGAATTATCGACAGCAATGATGCGGCAACCTTCCTGATTGATGTGGCGACGCATCGACAGAGTCGCGGCACCGAGCGAGCAGCCCAGGTCGTAGATGGTGGAATGCGGCTTTACGAAGCGCTCCGCCAGCATACCGATGGCCGAGATGATGTTGCTGTATCCGGGTACTGAACGCTGGATCATATCGGGAAAGACTTCAGCGACGCGTTCGTCGAAGGTAAAGTCGCCGATTTTATCAATCGGAGCGGAAAAGATGATGTCTTTATTGCTCATAGTTTATCTCGCACTACCAACAGACCAGCACAGTGCTGGCTCGGAAAAAGGCGCGTATTTTAGGGGAAAATTACGCCTGTGTCATTACAGACAGCGGCTTGACTCAGAACATCTGGAGCTGAGTATCGCCATCTTTAGCCGGGAAGGGCGCTAAATCCGGCATCGTCATTAGCTGTTGCAACTGCTGATACAGCCTCAATGCCAACTGTGGTGCTTCGACATTGTCCGGGGTATGGATCATCACGTAAGGTTGTTTACCTTGCGCGATCCAAGCGGGCAGTTTCTTCAGCCACGGCGCAAAGAAACCCAGGTTTTCCTCCAGATCGGGGTGACCGATAAATCGAATCATTGGGTGGGCAGCGGTTGAAATCGCATGCACGGGGACGCGAGGCTTCTTCTGATGGGCATCGATCACGGCTTCGGTGTTTGGTGGTGCCGCGAAGACGGGGCGGCTGTCCATGATAATGCGGTCAATTCCGGTTTCCAGTAGCCATTGATTAAGGGCTTTTTCTTCATCACCTTTGGCAAAGAAAGCCGGATGACGGACTTCGACCCCTAACGGAAAATTCTGAGGAAACTGGCGACAAAATACCTTGAGGTGATCCAGATGCTCGGGGCCGAACGCCGCAGGTAATTGAATCGTCCATTGGCCAACGCGTTCATGCAGCGGCGCCATGACATTCATAAATTCGCGCAGCAGCTCCTGGGAGTTTTTCAATAACTGCTGATGAGTGATGGCTTTGGGCAGTTTGAACGTGAAACGGAAGTCATCGTGGGTGGCGTTGCGCCAGTTTTGCACCGTTATGGGGGAAGGTGTCGCATAGAAGGTGGTATTGCCCTCAACGGTATGAAACACGCGGGCATAGCGCTCCAGTCTGTCTGCCGGCTTGGTTCCGCTGCCGTAAAAACTGGCTTGCCATTGAGCGTGGGACCACATCGTCAGGCCCAGACGTATTGGTAGAGTGTCCATGAAGTTTTATCGGTTAATGGTGACCCTATTCGAGCTAAGATGCACAGTGTAAGCGAGATTAGATCAATTGTGTAATTTGGTGGACCGAGCGTATATAATCGCCCTCATTTCAGCCCTAGAATCACAATTTGGTTGCTTTTTGTGCGAATGGCGGCTGAAGCGGCGAAAAAGCCTGTAAATTGTCCGCTTGAATGTCGATTTTACTCGTCTTTAAGCGTATAAATGAAATCTTGCGCTACGGCTAGGTTAGCTCTGTAGCATGGAAATTGATAACTGATTAATTAGAGATTGGGAAATTCACTATGCGTACCCATTACTGTGGTCACCTGAACAAGTCCCTGGCAGGACAAACTGTAGAACTTTGCGGCTGGGTTAACCGTCGTCGCGATTTAGGCGGTCTGATTTTCATTGATATGCGAGATCGTGAAGGCATCGTTCAGGTAGTTGTTGATCCAGATATGGCAGATGCGTATGAAGTGGCGAACCAACTTCGTAATGAATTCTGTATCAAACTGACGGGTGAAGTACGTGCGCGTCCAGACAGTCAGGTCAATGCTGACATGGCAACCGGTGAAGTTGAGATTCTGGCCAAAGGCTTGGAAATCATCAACCGTTCGGACGTTCTTCCACTGGATTTCAACCAAAAGAACACTGAAGAGCAGCGTCTGAAATACCGTTATCTGGATCTGCGTCGCCCGGAAATGAGTGATCGCATCAAACTGCGCGCGAAAGCCTCTAGCTTCGTACGTCGTTTCCTGGATGACAACGGTTTCCTTGACATCGAAACGCCAGTGTTGACCAAAGCGACCCCTGAAGGTGCGCGTGACTATCTGGTACCAAGCCGTGTCCATAAAGGCAGCTTCTACGCGCTTCCTCAATCGCCTCAGCTATTCAAACAGTTGTTGATGATGTCGGGCTTTGATCGTTACTACCAAATCGTTAAATGTTTCCGTGACGAAGACTTGCGTGCAGACCGTCAGCCAGAATTCACTCAGATCGATATCGAAACGTCATTCATGACGTCTGATCAAGTACGTGCGACTACGGAAAAAATGGTGCGCGAAATGTGGCAAGAGCTGCTAAACGTCGACCTGGGCCAGTTCCCGGTAATGCCGTTTAGTGAAGCGATCCGCCGTTTTGGCTCTGACAAGCCTGACCTGCGTAACCCGCTGGAGCTTGTTGACGTTGCTGATCTCGTTAAAGATGTTGAGTTCAAAGTATTCTCAGGCCCGGCAAATGATGAAAAAGGCCGTGTTGCGGTTATCCGCGTCCCGGGTGGCGCAGAACTGACGCGTAAACAGATTGACGGTTACGGGGAATTTGTTGGTATCTACGGCGCGAAAGGTCTGGCGTGGATGAAGGTCAACGATCGTGCTGCTGGCATGGAAGGTATCCAGTCGCCAGTGGCGAAGTTCCTGAGCGAAGATGTGATCAACGCCATTTTGGATCGCACACACGCAGAATCTGGTGACATCATTCTGTTTGGTGCAGACAAAGCCGGTATCGTGGCAGAAGCTCTGGGTGCACTGCGTCTGAAGCTGGGCAAAGACCTGCAACTGACTGACGAGTCTGCATGGGCACCATTGTGGGTCGTGGATTTCCCAATGTTTGAAGAAGACGACGAAGGTAATCTGCACGCAATGCATCACCCATTTACAGCCCCTCTGGGTGTGAGTGCGCAGGAGCTGAAAGCTAACCCGGCAGCAGCAAACTCAAACGCTTACGATATGGTTATCAATGGCTACGAAGTGGGCGGTGGCTCTGTTCGTATCCATAACGCAGACATGCAAGCTGCGGTGTTCGATATCCTGGGTATTGATGCGGACGAACAACGCTTGA
Source organism: Vibrio sp. V39_P1S14PM300 (assembly GCF_009904765.1). NCBI lineage: Bacteria > Pseudomonadati > Pseudomonadota > Gammaproteobacteria > Vibrionales > Vibrionaceae > Vibrio > Vibrio sp. V39_P1S14PM300. Next base: position 9,442 of record NZ_WXWP01000161.1, on the reverse strand, counting down.
AATTTGGCTTCCTGCTGGATGCATTGAAATTCGGTACACCACCACATGCGGGTCTGGCGTTTGGTTTGGACCGTCTGGTGATGCTGCTGTGTGGGACAGAGAACATCCGCGATGTGATTGCATTCCCGAAAACAACTGCAGCAGCGTGTCTGTTGACCGATGCTCCAAGCCTGGCAAATCCAGCCGCGTTGGAAGAACTGGCGATTGCCGTTACGGTAGCAAAAGAAAAAGAAGCAGAATAAGCACTCTCCTGACTCGCTTATTTGGTTTTAAACAAAAAACGCCACTTCAGTTGAAGTGGCGTTTTTTTGTTGTAGGTGTGCGGCTTGATGCCCGGCGAAATGGCGATAGAAAAGAGGAAGACTAGCGGCCCAGTTGGATACGTTTCCATTCCCCAGGCTGGAGATTGTCCAGCGTAATATCACCCATGGAATAGCGGATCAGGCGCAGCGTCGGAAAGCCGATATGAGCGGTCATGCGCCGAACCTGTCGGTTACGGCCTTCAATAATCGTGATAGCCAGCCAGGTAGTGGGAATGTTGGCACGAAAGCGCACAGGTGGAATACGCTCCCAGATCTCAGGGGCTTCCATCATCTCGACTTTCGCCGGTAGTGTCATGCCGTCTTTCAACTCAACGCCTTGGCGTAATTTCTCCAAGTCGGCCTCTTGCGGGGCACCGTCAACCTGAACCCAGTAGGTTTTCGGGGACTTAGATTTTGGCTGAGTGAGTCTGGCTTGCAATACACCGTCATTGGTCAGTACCATCAGACCTTCACTGTCTCGATCGAGTCGCCCTGCGGCGTAGACATCTTTCACCGGGATGTAGTCCGCGAGTGTTCTACGTCCATCGCCATCCGTAAACTGGCTGAGGGTGTCGTACGGTTTGTTAAACACGATCACTTGTCGGTCTTGTGCCGCGACTCGGGCTTTTTGTGCCGGCCTGCTCTGGCGATGTTTGCCATTGGCTGACGCTGCTTTGTGCTGGGTCGCACGACGTTTAAAACCGTTTTTGCGAGAATCAGAAGATTTTCGCGGCGACTCACGATGTGAGCTTGGTGACATGTTAACTACCTTGCAAAAATGTAAATGAACTGTGGTGGAAAGTTTTCTGCAAGCCTGAAATAGGCTATCATTTGCGCGCCCAAAAACAGGATTGGCGAACAAGATAATAGACTATTATCTTGGTTTTGTTTAATTATAACTAACAAGCTCTCACGGACTGTGCTCCTGAAGAGGAGATACAGAGAACATTAAAGAGACAGACAATCGCATGCAAGTATTGAGGGGATGAAGTACCAACTTGTAAGCGGACATTCACACAGCGTCATTCATCCGATGACGACTGTTAGAACAATAGGGAAATTTCATGCCTACAGAAAAACCTACAATTATTTACACCATCACTGATGAAGCACCAGCACTAGCCACGTATTCACTGCTACCGATCATTCAATCCTTCACTGCTTCATCGGGTATCAACGTCGAAACGCGTGACATCTCTCTGGCTGGGCGCATCATTGCGAACTTCCCTGAACATCTGAAAGAAGGCCAGCGTATTGGTGACGCTCTGGCTGAGCTGGGCGAATTAGCGAAAACCCCTGAAGCGAACATCATCAAACTTCCGAATATCTCGGCATCTGTCCCTCAGCTAAGAGCGGCCATCAAAGAGCTTCAGGCCAAAGGTTACGACCTACCGAACTACCCGGATGAGCCAAGCACGTACGAAGAAGAAGCGATCAAAGCAACCTACGACAAGATCAAAGGCAGTGCGGTAAACCCGGTATTGCGTGAAGGTAACTCTGATCGTCGTGCGCCTACGTCTGTGAAGAACTACGCGAAGAAGAACCCACATTCCATGGGGGCGTGGTCTGCAGACTCTAAATCTCATGTCTCAAGCATGTCAGACAAAGACTTCTTCGGTAGTGAGAAGTCGCTGACGTTAGACGGCGCCACTGACGTAAAAATTGAATTTGTCGGCCAAGACGGTTCAGTGAAGGAACTGAAAGCGGCATTTCCGCTGCTGGACAAAGAGATCATTGACAGCTCGGTGATGAGCAAAAAAGCCTTGGTTGCGTTTTTTGAGCAAGAAATCGCCGATGCAAAACAGAAAGACGTTCTGCTGTCACTGCACATGAAAGCCACCATGATGAAGGTGTCTGATCCAGTGATTTTCGGACATGCGGTGAAAGTCTACTACAAAGACGTATTCGACAAGTACGGTGAGCTATTCACTAAACTGGGTGTGGATGTCAACAACGGCATTGGCGATGTTTATGCGAAGATTCAGGCTCTGCCAGAAGCGCAGAAAGCAGAAATCGAAGCCGCGCTGCAAGCCGTGTACGAAACACAACCACCACTGGCGATGGTTGACTCCGATCGTGGTATCACCAACCTGCACGTGCCGAGCGACATCATTGTGGATGCCTCTATGCCGGCAATGCTGCGTGCGTCAGGCCAAATGTGGGGCCCTGATGGTAAGCAACAAGACACCAAAGCGATGATCCCGGATCGCAGTTACGCGGGCATTTACCAGGCAGTGATCGACTTCTGTAAAGAGCACGGCGCTTTCGATCCGACGACAATGGGTAGCGTACCAAACGTTGGTTTGATGGCGCAGAAAGCGGAAGAGTACGGTTCGCACGATAAGACGTTCATTCTGGATGCGGCGGGCAGTGTACGTATCGTTGATTCGTCAGGCACCGTGTTGCTGGAGCAAGCCGTAGAGGAAGGCGATATCTTCCGTATGTGTCAGGTCAAGGATGCACCTATCCAGGATTGGGTGAAACTGGCAGTGACGCGTGCACGTGCCACCGGCGCACCAGCGGTATTCTGGCTTGATGAACACCGCGCCCATGATGCGGAACTGATCAAGAAAGTGAATGCCTACTTGCCAGAGCACGACACAAACGGTCTGGACATTAAGATCCTGGCACCGCTGGAAGCATGTATGTTCTCGCTTGAGCGCATCAAAGAAGGTCTGGACACTATTTCAGTCACAGGTAACGTACTGCGTGACTACCTGACCGACCTGTTCCCGATTCTGGAACTGGGTACGTCAGCTAAGATGTTGTCTATTGTACCGCTGATGAACGGTGGTGGCCTGTTTGAAACCGGGGCAGGCGGCTCTGCGCCGAAGCACGTTCAACAGGTTGAGAAAGAAAACCATCTGCGTTGGGATTCCCTGGGTGAGTTCCTGGCTTTGGCGGCGTCGCTTGAACATCTAAGTACTGTGGCTGGCAATGCTAAGGCCCAAGTGCTGGCTGATGCTTTGGACAAAGCAACGGGTCAGTTTCTGGATAACAACAAGTCGCCATCACGTAAAGTGGGTGAGCTGGATAACCGTGGCAGCCATTACTATCTGGCCACTTACTGGGCTCAGGCGCTGGCTGAGCAAGCGGATGATGCGGAACTGGCGGCGCAGTTTGCCCCAATCGCAAAAGCTCTGGCTGAGAATGAAGCTGCGATCGTGGCTGAGCTCAATGGCGCTCAGGGCACGCCGGGTGATTTAGGTGGTTATTACCTGCCTGAATTCGACAAAGCGTCGGCGCTGATGCGTCCAAGCACGATTCTGAATAAGATCATCGGCTAAGTCGATAACCAATAAAAAACCCGCTAGCAGGCGGGTTTTTTGTTACTACAACACTTGGCAGCGAACTATTTTAGCGAATGACCCTCGATAGGGGTCACTGAGCTTGCGTGAAATCCTTTTGGACCACGTTCAACTTCATAACTTACTTGTTGGCCAGCTTTTAGGGTACGATAACCGTCCATCTGAATGGTTGAATAGTGCGCGAAAATATCGCCGTCCTCACCTTCCGGACAGATAAAACCAAATCCCTTGGCATTGTTAAACCATTTTACTGTACCTGTAGCCATGCTATACATCCCTCATGCATTTTGTTACTGATGTTGTTTGTGCGACGACCTGTTACTTCCTTTGTCGTCTTTGATACAAAAGTGAATATCAATTCAGCCGCTGCCAAATTTTTAGTCACTCATCCCCAATGTAGTCAATGATTGAGCACAGTCAATAGTAAAAACGTATTAACACCTGCATATTTGCAAACAAATCACTATTGATGTTTACATTGCTGTAACCTTGCAAATCCTCATTAGTGCTTTGCTGAGACAAAACGCGACTTTTGTCTGTATTCTGTGCAAACAAACCGTGTACGCTGTGCAATAGAAATCTTTTATTTGCAGCGATACAATTGCTGCATTAGTCTCTAAGTAAGAGGTCTTTTCGACAGGTCAATTTCCTGTCCCTACTTGGAGACTCACGACACAAAAAATTGCCACAATTCAGTGGTAAACTTGTTAGAAAGGGCACTCTGAATCCAATAAACCATGAGCAAACATTTTGAATGGGTGTCTCCAGACTCAGACCTACTGGAGAAAGAGAAAACCAAAGTCCAGCCACCGGCTATGTATAACGTAATCCTCAATAACGACGATTACACACCTATGGACTTTGTGATTGAAATCCTTGAGCGTTTTTTCTCGATGGACATTGATAAAGCGACGCAGGTCATGCTCAAGGTACACTACGAAGGTAGAGCGGTTTGCGGCACGTTTACGGCCGAAGTCGCGGAGACGAAAGTAGCACAAGTGACGATGTACTCAAGGGAAAATGAGCATCCGCTACTTTGTACGATGGAACAAGCGTAGAACTTGTTCGAACAACATTGTTGTTCCTTAAGGAGGTACTTATGCTGAATAAAGAATTAGAGTCAAGTCTGAACGGTGCGTTCGCTCGTGCCAGAGACAAACGACATGAGTTTATGACCGTCGAGCACCTCCTGTTGGCATTGTTGGACAATGATGCCGCCAGAGAAGCCCTACTTGCCTGTCAGGCCGACCTGGACGCCTTGCGCCAGGAACTGGATATTTTTATCGATCAAACCACCCCGCTCATTCCAGAAAATGATGAGACGCGTGAAACTCAACCCACGCTCAGTTTCCAGCGGGTACTTCAACGCGCCGTATTCCACGTTCAGTCATCCGGGCGCAATGAAGTGACTGGCGCAAACGTGTTGGTTGCCATTTTTAGTGAGCAGGAATCCCATGCCGCTTACCTGTTGAAAAAGAACGACATCAGTCGACTGGATATCGTTAACTTTATTTCTCACGGCATTACTAAAGCGTCAAATACCGGAGACGACGCTTCCTCTTCTTCTGACTCGTTCAGTAGTGAAAGTACCGATGATTCCGGTTCAGAAGAGCGCCTGGAAAGTTTTGCAACCAACCTCAACCAGATGGCGAAAGAAGGCAATATCGATCCGCTGATTGGTCGTGACAAAGAACTGGAGCGCACCATTCAGGTATTGTGTCGCCGTCGTAAAAATAACCCGTTGCTCGTCGGGGAAGCCGGGGTGGGTAAAACTGCCATTGCCGAAGGTCTTGCGTGGAGAATTGTTGAAGGAAATGTGCCGGAAGTGATTCAGAACAGCGTCATTTATTCGCTGGACATTGGTTCACTGCTTGCGGGCACTAAGTACCGCGGTGACTTTGAGAAGCGTTTTAAAACGATTCTCAAACAGCTGGAAAAAGAACAGGATGCGATCCTGTTCATTGACGAGATCCACACTATTATCGGTGCCGGCGCGGCGTCAGGTGGTCAGGTGGACGCGGCCAATCTGATCAAGCCGTTACTGAGCAGCGGTAAGTTACGCTGTATTGGTTCGACAACCTACCAAGAGTACAGCAACATTTTTGAGAAAGAGCGTGCCTTGTCACGTCGATTCCAGAAAATCGATATCGTAGAGCCGTCGCTCGACGATACGACCAAGATTTTGATGGGGCTAAAACCGAAATACGAAGCGCACCATGAAGTGCGTTACACCAACAAAGCGCTGCGTGCGGCAGTGGAGTTGTCGGCGAAGTACATCAATGAGCGTCATCTGCCCGATAAGGCGATCGATGTTATTGATGAAGCGGGTGCTCGCAGCCGTCTGGCGCCGGCCAGCCGTCGCAAGAAAACCGTCGGCGTGGCAGATATTGAAGCCATGGTTGCGAAAATGGCGCGCATTCCTGAGAAATCCGTCTCTTCTTCAGACAAAGACATTCTGCAGAATTTGGATGAGAAGATGAAAATGTTGGTGTTCGGACAGGATGCGGCTATCGATGCATTGTCGGAAGCCATCAAGCTGTCTCGTGCTGGTTTGGGCGCGGACAACAAACCTGTGGGCTCTTTCCTGTTTGCCGGTCCTACTGGTGTAGGTAAAACAGAGGTGACGGTGCAGTTGTCTAAATTGCTGGGAATCGAACTGCTGCGTTTCGACATGTCGGAATACGGTGAGCGTCATTCCATCAGCCGTTTGATTGGTGCGCCCCCTGGCTATGTTGGTTATGACCAGGGCGGCTTGCTCACCGATGCGGTGATCAAGCATCCTCACTCTGTTGTGTTGCTCGACGAGATTGAAAAAGCGCACCCGGACATCTTTAACCTGCTACTACAGGTGATGGACAACGGGACATTGACCGACAACAACGGCCGCAAAGCGGACTTCCGTAATGTGATTCTGGTGATGACCACCAATGCTGGCGTTCAGGAAACCGTGAAACAGTCTATCGGCCTGATCCAGCAGGATCACAGCCATGATGCGATGTCGGAAATTAAAAAGGTATTCACACCGGAATTCCGCAACCGTCTGGACAACATCATCTGGTTCAATAGCCTGGATGAAGCGGTGATTCATCAGGTGGTCGATAAGTTCATTGTTGAGCTTCAGGCGCAACTGGACGCTCGCGGCGTGTCACTGGAAGTGTCCGAAGATGCCCGTCATTGGTTGGCAAACAAGGGTTACGACAAATCCATGGGCGCGCGTCCAATGGGGCGTGTGATTCAGGAACAACTGAAAAAACCTCTTGCCAATGAATTGTTGTTTGGTGAGCTGGTGGACGGCGGTACGGTAAAAGTGACGTTGGACAACGATAAACTCAAGTTCCATTACCTGAGTGAGCGTGAAGCGGCAGTACACTAACGCGGTTATCCTCAACATGAAAAAGCCCGGTTTATCCGGGCTTTTGTTTGATTTGCACTTGCTCTACGTCCTTACAGCCTGCGTGTAGGGCATCACAGCGGATACTGTTTGAGCACTTGTTGGTAGGCATGTTCCACATGGGCGGGGATGTCCTGCGCAGTCTGAAAGCCTTTCTCCGGATAGGTTTTTATTCGCTCAAAGTCACCCAGCATTGCGGTCACCACCAGATCCAAATCAATGTCTTCATTAATGTAATCCAGCAGAGAGCCGGCCTGAGAGGTTACCGCGACACGTTCATACTCCTCAGGCCACTGTTTTTCAAACGTCGCTATTGCGCGCCTTTCCATATAGGGTTTTTGCACCAGCAGTAATTGTTTGGCGTCTATACCTCGGGTTTTGAGCTGACGGTGGGAAAAAACAATGTTTTCTCCCGTGTTGGACGCTTCCGTTTCGAGGATGATGGCATGTGCTGGTACGCCACAATCACGTGCTACTTCCGCGAAGGTTTCCGCTTCGCTTTTATCAAACAGCCCTTCGGTTAAGCGGCCAGCGCCACCAGAGAAGACAATTATTGGGGCCAGATTCTGGTGATATAACTGGGCCGCCACTTCCGCCACCCGAACATCGTTGCTACCCAGCACAACCAGACAGTCCGCGGCCTGCGGGGGGTGGTTAAGCTGCATGTAATTCCACAAAGTCTCTAAGTGCTGGTAGAGGTGTTCAGCCATGTTCGTGCTCCGCTATGTGATTGAGTGCTTCCAGCGTATGAGTAAAGTGGAAGCGATATCCGAGAGATTCAATGCGATCCGCCACAATGCGTTTGTCCGCTTGGTCTACGATAGGGGGCAGCGCAATATCATTACCTGACAAGTCGATAGCCTGCTGATAGAACTCTGCTTTGCTGACAGTAAACGGCGTGGTGGCATTCACAGTTTGGTTGCCTTCTTTCAGCGCACAAAAACTGACGATGCCAACGGCATCCAATTGATGAATCATGTTGGCTGGTGCGGTCGTGCTGACCGTCTTTAATCTGGCCGCAAAACGGGCAGGATTGCGATCCGGACCGATCAAGCCGCTTGGGCGGACAATAGCAAACTTGAGCCCTGAGTCGATCACGGTTTGTTCCGCGGTCAGCATGATTCGTGCGTTGTCGGAAAACAGCTCATTGTGCATTGCCAGAGTCAGGTTAGCTTTGTCTTCGGTCATGTCTTCGGCAATGGACGGATAAACCGTGGTTGAACTTATCATCACGATTTTGTGTACTTTTGCTGCTTGGCAGGCGCTGACCAGATGTTGCCATTGTTGGACGTAGCTATCGCCATGGCCACGGCGAAAGCCGGGAGGGAAGCAGCCAATCACGATCTCGCTTTGCTGGCGAATCAGCTCTTCAGTCAACGGCTCAATATCGTGGTTAAGATCCGCGATAAACGCCTGCATGCCTTCTTCTTGTAATGCCTGGCATCCTTTTGCCGTCGTACGGCTGACCGTGACCTGATGCCCGATGGTAGAAAGGAACTTGGCGAGCGGCTTACCCAGCCACCCGGCACCGATGATGGTGATGTTTTGCATATGGCTATCCTATTTGCTCTCTGAGTAGAAATCTGAGTTGCTGATAGATTGGCAGGCTACTGTGACGCTGATGTTGAATTACATCGATATTCGCTAGCCAGCCTAACCGTTCGAACTCTGTCGGGACTCTGACTAACTTACCAGATTTCACCGCAGATTCAGCAATATGTTCGGGTAGCAGGCACCAGCCGTAGCCTTCAACAGCGAGCTCCAATAAAATGTAATAGTTGTCTGCGTACCAAATATCTGGGCTGATTGCTTGCTGAAAGCTGCTGGTCGCCACATTGCGCGAGCGAATCAATAGCTGGCGATGAAGGCGTAGAATATCCATGTGGGCTGCGACACTCGCTCCGAGCGGATGTGTTGCGGCAACAAAGATATCGAACTTCACTGCACCGATGCATTCAAAATCAATCCCGTGCGGGATATCCAATTCGCTGAACACCAATCCCGTGGTGGCCCGACCGCTCTCAACCATATCGATAATGTCTTTGCTGGAGGCACTGAGCAGTTCCAACTGAATATCCGGGAACTGCTGCGCCAGTTGCTGCATGGTCGGCAAAATATTGTGAACGGGAATGCCTTCGTCCAGCGCGATGCATATTTCCGAGTGTTGGTTTAGAAACAAGGTCGAGGCCGTATGCTGTAATCGTTTGTGCTGCAACAGCGTAGCACGGGCGTGCGACAGCAGTTTCGTCCCATGTTCTGTCAGGACAGGGTAACGTCCGTGGCGGTCAAACAGTTCGACACCGCAATCGATCTCCAAATTCATGATGTGTTGACTGACAACCGACTGGGCTTTACCCAAAGCTCTTGCTGCACTGGAAAATGAGCCCGCGTCAACGGTGGCGACGAAGGCCTCAAGTTGTTCTATACCAAACATATCGTTT
>NZ_WXWP01000183.1:0-11302 GCF_009904765.1 Vibrio sp. V39_P1S14PM300 | reverse complement strand
ATAAAATACTGATTGGAATCAAAGAGAAATTTGATAAATTAGAAAATGTTATCGCCCATTTGATCGATAAACATTTGCGCCTTTTTCAGCATGAATTCATTAGCATCGCTTTCTGAGGCTAGGACATCAGAACGAATAAAGCGATGTGTTTTTACTTCACCATCGATTTCTTTGGTTATCCGACCGGCAATCCGATATTGACCGCCTTCTGCTATCGCTTCCTGATAAATCAGAAAACCTTTGTATTCGACTGGCTCTACCTGTTTCGGTTCTTTTGGTTGACCGCCACCAAACAAGCGTGAAAATAGACCCACTCACAACTCCTTAAGAACGTTTAATATTAATGATTGGTTTCTCGTACCACTCCAGCGTATCGCTTTCACTCTTATTTGACGAACGAATAAACGGAATGTGTTCGTCGCGATTCTGACGTCGATCGTCAATGATCATTGACTCGGCAGCGAATACTGCATCTTCCGCCGCCTTTTGAAGTGACAACATTTTATGCTCAGGCAAGGCTGACAAAAAATCAATATCATATCGAATATAGACCGGACGAAGCTGACTAAGCGCCAGGCATGCAAGGTCAGCGAGCTGATCATGAGTAAAGTGGTTGGCGTAAGCTTCCCGGGTCAGAACCTGGCCGACCAGCGTCTCCATATAGTTATGAACATCCACACTAATTTGCATAACGTCATTCCTTCGCAACAGGATTAAACAGGTTAATTTATAAACATAGACCAACTTTTACTCTGATAGTTTAGTAAAAAGCTTGGCAATTCAATAAATAGAAGTATTCTTATACTCAATTTTCGAAATTGTTATATTCATCGGGCCGAGTTTTTCGTTTTATGTCGTACTCCATAGTCACTACGAACTGGTTTCGTTTAGCGTTTCCGCTATTGCTGGTTACGCTGCTATGGACAGGTATGAGCAATGTCATCACGGTGACACAAGCTAATATAGGATTCGCGTCACATCTTCCCTACATTATTCTGGGATCAGTTTTTACCTTAGGCCATTTTTTTAAGCAAAGTCGAATCTCTATGATTTCTGCTGCGCTTATTTTATCTTATTGGGTGATCCAGGTCAGACTTCAAAGCCCTCTCACCACGGGCTCAACGCTGTTAGAACTCTCTTTATTAGCCTTTTTACTGCCCGTCGCCAGTTTTCTGGTTTATCCAATGAGTGATACGGGCATCAATAGTCGTACATTTGGTGTTTATATACTGGTTCTGCTGATGTTCGTCTTTTGGGCATACCTCATTGTGGCTCACTACAACGACGGAGGCTTCAGCACGTTCAGCAATGCATTTCTTTACTATGTGCCACAGATATCGCGCCTTCCTTTGATTTTAGTGCTCTACCTGACTGCTCTGGTTGGGATCAGTGCCATTCTTGTATTGCGTAATAATCGGATTGTTGATGTTTCCGTCTACTCAGTTGTGTCGTTAACCAGCATCACGTTCATCTTTTTTCACGTTCACTACGTCTCCAGTACGATGTTTTCAGTCGCCGGTATCTTGTTGCTCATTTATCTGCTCTCAGCAAGCTACGAGCTGGCCTTCAATGACCGGCTGACTGGTATACCAGGACGATTGGCATTAGACGCTGATTTACGCCACCTTGGCCGACACTTTACTGTCGCCATGGTGGATATTGACCACTTTAAATCATTCAATGATACCTATGGTCATGATACTGGCGACGACGTTTTAAAGCTGGTTGCTTCTAAGCTCACCAAAGTGGGCGGCCGGGCGCGTGTCTACCGTTACGGGGGCGAAGAGTTCACCGTATTATTCAAAGGTAAAAATGCCGATGAAGCCATCTCGTATCTCGAAACATTGAGGCAATCTATTGAGGGCTACGAGATGTACCTTCGCGACGACAATCGGCCGAAGAACGATAAACAAGGCTTGCGGCAGCGTGGCAAAGCGAAAAAACGTGAATCGGTGAACGTGACCATCAGTATTGGTTATGCCGATAGCAAAACAAGCCGCAAAGCCGAAGAAATCATGAAACGCGCCGATAACGCGTTGTACAAAGCAAAAGAGAAAGGTCGCAATCGGATTGAGAAAGCTAAGGCTTAATCTTGATTAAAAAACAACACGATACTACCGCCCTTGTAATCGGACCCGTAGTTAACATTGATACCGATGCCGATATTATCGATCCAGTCTACTTCGAATGGCGGCGTCATGAGCCAGCCGATGGACGTCTCGTAGTAGTGGTCTGTGCCAAACTCACTCGGCGTGTCTCCACCCAAGTCAATTCGACTGATACTGGCATATAAAGACTGTAACGAGTTTCCCCACTGCGTGATGTTGTAAAACAGTTCTGCTCCGTTAGAAACATACCAGCCCTCCGGGTTCCCCACATTGCCACTATTGGCATCACCCCAACCATAACCATAAAAATAGTGCCATGATGAGACAACTTTCCATTTACCCCACTCCGGCTCGTCGTGATACTCGAATTTTAGCGTGGGTTCATAAATGTTGGACCAGGCAGACACATCGACTAAGCGGTCTTTCAGAAAAACATCTATCAATTCCTGTGATTCTAAGCTATTGGCAGTAAAGTCATTTTTATAATGAATCAGATGAGTGCCTATACCCGGGATGAGTCGCCAGTTTTCAGTCAGGTTCATACGATATCGATAGGCCGCAAAACCAGAAATGATCGTCTCTTTTAAGTTGTCTTCTGGCACGTCGCCCTGAAGTAACTGGGTATCCGAATCAGTGAAAATGCCCGACAGGCGGAGATAAATACGATGTTGGTTGTCTGAGTCGGGCTCATCAAACTCAAACGTGAACGGGATGGCCACAACCGAATTTTGTTTCCGTCGCTCGACAGCATCATCCGAGCCCAGATTTTCGTTGTCGAGATTTAATGCCCGATTAGGATTAAAGTCGTTAACCCCGAATTTAATGACATCGGTATCAGTCAGCACGACAACTGAGGCAAATCGATGTTCAAACGATTTGATTATCGCATCATCCAACTGATTCGCTGAGATCTGTTGTGAAGCGGTAAGCGCGCTAAAAAACAGCGCTACTCGATAAGTTAAAAAGGTCCGTATCATCTTTTCCTGTACAGCAAGTCTTAGAGAAGACTATCCAGTTCTTTCCAAATCAGACACGGCTACAAAGCAGTTTCGCCCGTTACTTTTCGCTTGATACAGCGCATCATCGGCGGCGCCGTAAATATCTTCATTAGATTCACGCCCTTTGGGCAAAATACTCAACACGCCAAGTGACACTGTAACGTAAGGTGTGCCATGATTGTAGTCATGCGGATACGCGACGTCTTTAAACCGGTCCATGATGCGTTGCGCTGCCTGGCTCGCCTGCTCCAATGACGTATTCGCCAGTAAAACAACAAACTCCTCACCGCCATATCGACCTACAAACTCACCGCTGCGGCTAAATAGTTTAGACGTTTCCTGAGCAAGTCGAATTAAGCATCGGTCTCCTTCAAGGTGGCCGTAATTGTCATTAAATGCTTTGAAATTATCGACATCAAACAAAAGCATGCCAAGTGGCAACTCCTGCCGTCCATGCCAGGCGATCAACTCCTGCAATTTGTCATCAATAAACCGGCGGTTGAACACTTTAGTCAGCCCGTCTTCGTTAACCTGCTGTTGTAAGACGTGATTTAACTCTTCAAGTTTTGCCGAAGTCTTTTTCAACTCCCGACGCATGAAGGCTATCCGCTGCATGGCACGTAGCTTAGAGTTCAGTACGATTTTATCGACCGGCTTAATGAGGTAATCGTCTCCCCCGGCATCAATGGCTTTCGCGATCATACTCGGTTCATCATGACCACTGAGGAAAATGATCGGCACCCACTCCGGGTACAATCGTCTGATCTCGTGAGAGAGCTCGAAACCGTCCATTTCCGGCATCGAAATATCAAGTAGCACAAGCTCAGGGTCAAAGTCACTGTATAGCGCCAAGGCAGCACGACCACTGGAGACAGCTTCGACAGTATGACCAAGCTGTTTCAAGCGAATCGCAAGCTGCATTCTGTCCAGCTGAACATCGTCAACCAGTAGAATACGCATTGATGAACCCGTTTCACTCATGTAAGTACCAGAAATAATTGGATATATTTAGATATAGCACAGCAGCCTCTTTGTTGCACCGTGTATTATCAATAACTTGCTTTTAAATTATCTAAGCACCAAGCAGTAAAGGAGCAAACCCCGGCAAAGTCACTTAAAGTTGTTTGATTTTCAGCATTTATCTGTTGATATCACGCGCTAAGATGAGTTTGAGTATTGACTTTTCGCTGTGAGTTTTTAGGATCGCCCTTTTTCGATACGAGAATATGTCAATGTCTGACACCAACCAAACCGAACAACAAACTGTCGATCTGGAAACGATTTCTCCTGAACTGCGTCAGGTAATCGAATTTGATCAGGTGCCTGAAGGGATGCACTTCATGGTTTCCTCTATTCACGAAGTGTCAGAAGAAGCCGTACGCGAAGCTTGGGACTCACTGCCTGCCAGCGCACAGAATGTGCTCGACAACTTCGAGCAATTTCACGCTCTGATTTCTGTGAGTCAGGCTTTTGCTGGCGTTAACGTGATGGAAGAGTTCCCAACGCTTAACCTGCCGAAAGAGATGACGGAAGAGCAGAAAGAACAGTACCGCGCAGAACTGCTGGATGAAGTGCTGCACAACTGTGTGAAGGATATGGTGAAACAAATCAAGAAAGCTCGCCGTGATCCTATTCTGAAGAAAGACTTCAAAGACGTATTCGTCAAATAAAATCAAAAATCAAGCCGCGTTCACCGCGGCTTTTTTATTTCAGTGCGTTAAGGCAACATCCCGTTGCGTCACGCTCACCCCTTTAACCTGGGCAAACACCTGCATCCCGACATGTAAGCCAAGTTCATCTCTGGCCCAGGCAGTTACCGTGGCCCATAGACAGCACCCCTCACCCAACGCCAGTTTTATCGCCACGCTTTGCTTATCGCCTCCATGGCGACGAGTTTCTAGCTCCACAATCTCAGCCGGTAATATATTCCGGATAGAAGTCGAGCGCGGTTTCTCCAAAGCGAGTGAGACGTCATTGGCCCTGACCTGAAGACGGACCGATGTGCCCACTAGAGCATCTATTCGCTGAACCCAAAGATGAACACCCGTCGCCAACTTAAGCTGACTCAACGCGTAGTCGTCATTGTGCGTCTCGATTGAAGCTTCAAACAAAGAGCTTTGATCAGAAAAAGACTGCCAAGGGCGCATTGCTTTGGTTGACCAAACCTGTTCTACCGGTCCAGAAGTCACCGCCTGACCGTCGTCGATGATCACTAAATAGTTCGCCAGTCTTAGGATCTCATTCAAGCTGTGAGTGACATACAGAATTGGGATTTGAACCCGATCGGCTAGTTCTTCCAGAAATGGCATCACTTCACGTTTACGTGGCATATCCAGAGAGGCGAGAGGTTCGTCCATTAACAAGATATCCGGCTTTGCCAGTAGCGCTCGGCCAATGGCCACTCTCTGCTGTTCTCCGCCAGACAGCTCGCTTGGAAATCGATCTAACAACGGTTCAAGGGCTAACAACTTGATGATGGTTTCCACGTGGTCAGGATCCATCTTCTTAACGCCATAAAGCAGATTGCCTTTCACCCGGTAGTGAGGGAACAAACGCGCATCCTGAAACACATAGCCAACGTTACGTTTGTGGACTGGTACATCAAGGTTCTTCAATGACGAAAACAACGTTCGGTCTTGAACCACTATCTCACCTTCATCTGGTCGCAATAGGCCTGCAACCACGTTGATTAAAGAGGTTTTTCCGGCTCCGGAGCGGCCAAATATGGCGGTAATGCCGCTTGCTGGTAAATCCAAATCAATGTCAAAGTGCGTGTCGCCCAATACCAGGCAATATTTTACCCGAAGCAATGTCATCGCACGGCCCCCAGACGTTTCGCTGTCCGACGTGCCATCCATTCCGAGATGAGTAGTGACGCTAATGCGATCACGATAGAGATGGCGCACAAACGTGCCGCTTCGAGCTCAGAACCGGGGGTTTCAATAAAATTATACATTGCCAGAGGAATGGTTTGTGTTTCGCCAGGAATGTTGGAAACAAAGCTGATGGTAGCGCCAAACTCACCTAGGCTACGTGCGAAAGACAACATCGTACCAGTTATGATGCCGGGAATCGTGAGTGGTAAGGTTATTGTCATGAATACCCGCCATGAAGAAGCTCCCAGTGTTGCTGCAGCTTGCTCTAGTTTCGTGTCGACACTTTCTAAACTAAGACGAATCGAGCGCACCATTAGAGGAAGCGCCACCACAATACATGCGAGCGTGGCGCCTTTCCAACTGAAACTGAAGACTAAACCAAAATGTTCTGCCAGCCACGCTCCCAATATACCTTGCCTGCCCATCAGGACAAGCAACAAGTAGCCGATCACAACGGGAGGAAGCACCAAAGGTAGGTGAATCAGGCTATCGAGTAAGCCTTTACCTATAAATTGCTTACGCGCCAACATCCAGGCCAACGCAATACCGATCGGTATTAACCATACGATGGCGTAAAACGCGACTTTTAAGCTCAGCAGCAGAGCTTGGTATTCATATTCAGATAACAATGCTTATGCTCTTAGTTAAATCCGTACTTATCGAGGATCGCTTTACCTTGTTCGCCGTTGAGGTAATCGACAAAAGCTTGGGTTTGCGCATCCTGATTGAAGACCGCCATAGGATAACGTATGGGCGTATGCAGGCTATCGTCAAATTCCCGGACAATGCTGACCTTGTCCGACAGCAACGCATCTGTTTTATAAACAATGCCGAGATTGGACTCTTTACGCTCTACCAACGCCAGCGCCAAGCGTACATTGCTGGTCGGAGCCAGATGTTTCTCAAGCTCTGGCCAAACCTTCAGAGCTTCTAAACTCTCTCGACCATAAATGCCAGCCGGAACGGCCTGTGTGTTGCCTATCGCCAGTCGGGTTGGACCTAACGCATGAATCCAGGAGTCGGCACTCTCCAACACCAGATTCGTATCGCCACCTTTCGGCTCTATCACAACCAGTTTGTTGGATGCCCACTCAGTGACAGTGTCACCATTTATCATCTCTTTATTGATCAGATAGTTAACCCACTTTTCATTGGCTGAGACAAACACATCCGCCGGCGCGCCATTCTCTATCTGACGTGCTAACGCTGACGATCCGGCGTAAACAGGAACAACCTTGATGCCATCATGACTACTTTCATAACTGGTGATCAAATCATTCAACACATTTGTCATGGAAGAAGCAGCATAAATGCGCACATCCTCAGCGGATGCGGAAAAACTGATGGTTAGCGCAACAAACGTTGCTATATAAGGTACTTTCATTGTGCACTCTTTTGTAGCTGGGGCCATAACAAACTCAAATCGAGACACTGCTCAACAGCGTCGGCAATTTGGTCTATCGCTTGTTCTTTCATTGTTTCATGTGATTGCAGCTTTACGGCTTCACACCCTGCCCACTCACAAATCAGTTGCAGTGCTTCAGGGCTGTCTAATATACCGTGCAGATAGGTCCCAAAGATTTGATTGCAATCACTGATTTCACCGTCTGTTGTGGCAGCATCCAAGATCACAGGGCTCGATCCAGAGGTTTGAGTGCGACCAACATGTATTTCATAGCCTTTGACGGGAACGGACCGGGTGTTCAAAGTAAGTGACCCGGTCACATTAGTGAGCGCTTTTTGCTTAGTTAATACCGTTTCAGCGCTCAATAGTTCAAGTCCACGGCTGACTCCAGCAGGGCCTTCTACGCCGTAAGGGTCATCAATAGTACGTCCCAACATCTGGTAGCCACCGCAAATCCCCATGACTTTTCCCCCTAGGCGTAGATGGCGCTGAATGTCTTTATCCCATCCCTGCTCTCGGAGGTACGCCAGATCTGCGCGGACCGATTTTGTCCCAGGCAAAATGATCAAGTCAGCATGGCTGAGGCGTTCACCTTTACCCACATAACGTAAATTGATATCAGGGTTTAAACGCAATGAATCGAAATCGGTATGATTGCTGATCCGAGTAAAAACAGGGACGACAACATTTAACTTAGCGTCTGAATTCAGATTCTGTTGAGTAGTGATAGCGTCTTCCGCTTCTAAGTTAAAACCATGAAGATAAGGCAGAACCCCGATCACAGGCTTGCCGGTTTTTTTCTCCAACCAATCCAAACCCGATTGCAAAAGCGAAATATCCCCGCGAAAACGGTTGATGACAAAGCCTTTGACGCGCTGCTGCTCTGATTCAGACAAAAGCGCCAGCGTACCGAATAAATGCGCAAACACTCCGCCCCGATCGATATCGGCAATGATGATCACAGGAACGTCAGCTTCTTCTGCAAACCCCATGTTCGCGATATCGTTTTCTCGCAAGTTGATCTCTGCCGGGCTACCGGCACCTTCAACAACCACACAGTCATACTCACGACATAAAATATCAAAAGACTCCAGAACCGTGGGCAGCGCAATCTGCTTATAATTTTGGTAGCCCACCGCTTCCATGTCCTGTATCGCCTTCCCCTGCAAGATGACCTGCGCCCCTGTATCTGAGTTTGGCTTGAGCAAGACCGGATTCATATGCACGGATGGATCAATACGACATGCCTGGGCTTGAACAGCCTGCGCGCGTCCTATTTCGCCGCCATCAGGAGTGACGGCACTGTTAAGTGCCATATTTTGCGGCTTGAAAGGGGCAACGTTTACCCCTTTTCTGTTCAGCACACGGCATAAGCCTGCCACTAACGCACTTTTCCCTGCATCAGACGTTGTCCCCTGAACCATCAGAGTGCGAGGTGATAAATCCATAATTATTCCAAAAACTTAAATCTACGCCTCTATAATACTCACATCCCTGCTGGTGTCTCAATAAATGAATAGAGTATGAATGGCCTACTCACCAAGGGTTCAAGTGCTGCGTGTTGTAATTCCACCATCAAACAACCATATATAAGGACACAAAAGATGAAAAAGACGATAATTGCACTTACTGCCGCTCTAACCCTGTCACCAGCTCTTGCCCTGGCCAACTCTACTCAGACAGGCATCCAATACAACGGTCCGGTAGAAGTCAGTTCTGTGAAACAACTGCTGGCCGATGCCAATATGTTCACAGAAAAAGATGTCGTGGTAGAAGGCCATTTGCTGCGTCAGGTTCGTAAAGACACCTTCATTTTTTCTGATGGTGATGGCGAAGTCCAAATCGAATTCGATGATGACATTCATTTCAACACACCGCTCAATGCAGAGACTAAAGTGCGTTTATACGGCGAGTTTGAAGGTGGTCAAACACCGGAAATTGAAGTCGAGCAGGTTCAACTGCTGTAAAGTCGTTCGAATACAGCTCCAGATTGGTAAATTGGTCTGCTTTTTGCAGACCTTTTTATTAACGCCAAAAATCAATCACATCCATCTGGAGTTGTAATGAACAAACAACGTTTCGCTGTCTGCCTGGCAGCGCTGGCAAGCTCTCTGCCTCTTTCCGCACAAGCCAACAATTTTGACTACAACTTTTTCGAAGTGCGCATGGGAATGAGTCCGGAAACCGCTGGTGTAGAAGCCAGTACTTTGATCACTGAAAACCTTCACCTGGTTGGCCGGATTGATTCAAAGTTGGATCACGACTGGGACGCTGCGGCGGGTATTGGGTTTAACGGTCCGATCAACCAATTTGCCGATGTATACGGACAACTGTTGGTACACAATATCCAGGAGTCAGAAGAAGACGGTGATGACAACAATACACAAGCAGAAATTAACATTGGTGTACGTCTGTGGCTAAGCGATCAACTAGAGGCAACCGGCCGCATCGGTAAAAATGATGAACGCTCTGTGTTTCATGCCGGGGTGCGTTTCCACTCCACCAATCAATTGTCTTTATCAGCCGAAGCTCGCAACAATGGTGTGTATGGCCCGCAGGCTGTCATGTCGGTTCGCTTCCAATACTAAGTCTGTGACAAAGGAAAAGGTAGCCGACGCTACCTTTTTTGTTGCCTTACCACAATTTTTCTCGGTATCAATTCTATTCCGGGGTTGTAGCGCTTGGCCGTCGCATTTAATGCCAGCTCAAGGGCACTGTCGGCGATTAACTCAAACTGTTGTGGTAGAGAGTTAATTTTTATCGGTAGGAAATCCAGTAAACGGTTGTCACCGAAAGTGGCCAACTGTATCCGGTGCATTAACTCGGGGTGCTCAAACAACACATCCAAAACGCCTTCGAGCAGCGTGTATGACGTTGTAATAAGAGCCTGAGGGATAGTATTATCGCTTACCCACTCTTCAAACACTTTTTTACCATCTTCACGGTTGAAGTGTTGACCATAGCCGACCTGAAAGCGTTGTCCTGCTTTTTTGACCGTGGCTTCAAATCCCAATTGACGCTCACGGGAGATATTAAGTTCTGGCAATGCGCCAATTAATCCAAAATTAGTGACGCCGTCACATACTAAAGATTGTGTTAATTCAAATGCTGCGCCGAAATCTTCACTGATAACACACGAAAAATATTCGTCGTCCAAAGGACGGTCAATCGCAATCACCGGTGTACCCGATTTTTGTAACGCGAGGTAAAACTCGCTCGCATCTGGCATCGCACTGGCAACAAACAACGCATCAATACGACGACTCACTAACGCATCTGCGACTTTCTTTTCCGTTTCTGGATTGTCATCAGAGCAACCAATCAGAATCTGGTAATCTGCGCTACGCGAATTTTGCTCAAGCAGTTTTGCCAGACGTGCATAACTGGTGTTCTCCAGATCCGGAATGATCAGACCAAAGGATCGACTGTTCCCTGCCCGCAATGAGGTTGCGGCGTGATCCGGACGATAATTGTGAGCCTCAACCACCGCCATAACTTTTTGCTGAGTCTTTTCACTAATCCGATATTTCTGGGCCTTACCATTGATGACATAACTGGCCGTCGTTTTCGACACACCGGCTAATCTGGCTATTTCATCAAGTGTCATATCAGTGCCTTTAATTTGTGGTGTTGATCAAATATCACCACATTCGATCTTAGGATTATTTGCATTATAAGCTGAAACGTTTCAGCATAAAAGCTGAAAGGATTCAGCAAAATCAAATTTGTGAAATAGATTGAGGAAATCAATCAATAATCAGCAAATGCACCTACACTCATATTTTGATGCGTGTGTTTTGCTGAATTTTTTTGAAAGAGTGCTGAAACGATTCAGCTAGCCGTTCAGTAAGGTTCAGCTGCGCACTCGAGGGATAGAACACATCAGCGCTCTGTTGCTGATAAGCAGAATATAAG
>NZ_WXWP01000340.1:0-11316 GCF_009904765.1 Vibrio sp. V39_P1S14PM300 | reverse complement strand
GCCATCTGCAGAATCAAAAAGGCAAAAATGATGTACTGACCAAAAAACTCCACCGGCAGACACGCCATCAACAGGGTTGCAATACCAGTTAGGGTACTGGTAAAAATCAGCGCCTGTTTACGGCCGTGTTCATCCGCGATTTTACCGACTACGATGCCACCGAGTGGGCGCAGCAGGAAGCGTAGGGCGAAAATGATCCACACCAGGATGCCACCTTCGCTGATGCCTTGTTGCTCAAAAATTTTAGTGATGTATGGAGAAATAGCAGCGTAAACTGCAATATCATAAAATTCGAATACGTTACCAGAGACAACTCCAAATCTCTGTTTCCAGTTAAGTTTCATTGTTTTCCTCGATTATCTCCAACTGATTTCCATCCGGATCCAGCGTGAAGAAGTACCTAAAGCCACCTAGCCTGGCGAGGGATATATCAGAGCATTTCCCTGTGCCAGATAATTGTTGTTTTGTTGTTTCGATATCACTGACGCAAATCGCAAAATGTGTGATTCCACGGCGCTGTATATGGGGTAAGCAAGTCTCCTCTTTGTATTCGGTGAGTGGTGAATGATGAAACTGAAACAGTTCTATTCGAGCTGAAGTCTGATTACTGAGTAACACAATGTGGACCTTGTCATCCTGGTACTGCTTTTCTATCTCGAATCCGAATTGTTGATAAAAGGCCAGACTTGTTGTCAACGACTGGCAGGTGATGGATACGTGGTGCAGTGATGCAGACATGCTTCAGTCACTCCATAAAGTTTGAGCTGTTGGAACAGGTGGGAGAGTGGTCGGTTTTCGCAGCGGAATTTCGCTTTAATTTTTTCAATGCGATTCCGCTCAGCCTGTTGGCTGCAATGATGAAAAAACGCAATCTCTTTGATACTTTTCAGTTCAAGTAACTGGCGTATGGTTTCCATTTCCTTACTGCTCAGACACACATCACCAAATAAAAACGCATCTTTGTCGGAGCTGAGTTGAATTAGGGAGTGAGGTGTGTTGGGGGCAGATTGAATCGACTGTGTTAAGGAGATGGGCTTTGTCTGGCAATGTTTCCAAATGGTGTCGGCTTTAAATGCTAATGCCGGTCGCAAACTGGCCAGATGATGCTGCTCTGCCGGCAGCAGAGGGGCGCTGGTCGCGACAGAGAGGATATCGACACACTGATTGTCTGGAGACAATTGCGTATAATCGGTTTTGTATTTGATCCCACGCTGAGCCATCAAACTGTTGTGATTGTCATCGCGATAAGCCGTCCACTCTGTGATGCCACTGCGCATACGCGAACCAATATTGCGATACAAACCGGAATCCCAATACATTAAATGCCATTCGTAATCCGTCGAAATGGTATTAACGAGATTGTTATCAATATTGATTCTTGAAAAAGCGAGATGGATAACGCGGTTGTCACTGATTGAAATAACCTCATTAAACTGTTTAGAGGCCATTTCCATATTTAAATCACGTACATCCATGTTAACGGTTTAATCGTAGGAAATTGATGAAAGAAGGTCATTTTGAAACTCGTCCGGCTTTATTGTCAAGGCAGCTACATCAGTTATAAAGGTCAATCGATAAAAATCCAATCGACCGACGATTTACGCCTCGTTTAACTGGTAATTTCGCGAATATAAAGTGATCCTGGTAACGGTTTTATCAGTGACAAAACCCGCATCGCTTATGTTTTTACTATTTGTCAAGTTGTATTTTACAACCTGTTATCGCCCGGTAGCTCAGCCATAATACAAACGCTCCTGAAGCTATTTATGTCTGACGTTGCGACTTCAGGAGTGGGAAAAGTGTCAGTGATTTTTTCAATGGGCTTTTCCTGGATGTTTAATTTGATTTGGAGACGTGAGTTTTTCGCTCTGGTTCTGATATCAACATTAGACCCTCGCCAATTTATACGCATATAATTATGTAACGCCACAAACGGAATGTTTGTGGCATTTTTTTGTCCAATTGCAAGTAACAAGACGATGCGGTTGCGTGACGACACCTCATTTTTAAACAATTCCTTTGAAATTCAATGACCTCGTTTCTATGGTGGAGTACGGTTTATCGGCAATACCAGTTAAGTGGTATTGGGCGGTTCTCTGCTTGCAAAGGAATGCAGTTCTGACTTCTTAAGGACAATATAATGATTAAAATTGAACAAATGACGCCCTCCCATTATGAAGAGGTCTGCGACCTGAGCGTTTCTCCGGAGCAGATGCAGTATGTTGGCGACATTAACGAGATTTTGTGTTTGATTTCCACGGCAGTTCACCCCAATGTGATTCTGGCCGATGGCGCTGTGGTCGGTTTTTTCTTGACGGATATGACCTATCAGCATGCGTATGATTTTTGCGAAGCGGGAACACTTGGGTTTCGTGCATTCTTTATCGACCAGCGTTTCCAGGGGCAAGGTTTGGGTACCCGAGCGATGTCGGTTATTAAGTCATTTATCCAGAGCACTTATCCGGCGTTTAACTGGCTGTATCTGACGGTGAATTGTAAAAATCCGGTTGCTCGTCACTGCTACGAGAAAGTCGGGTTCGAAGACACCCAGACGTTTTACTATGGTGGTAATGCGGGTCCGCAACATATTATGCGTTTAGGTTTACACGCCTGTTAAACGCCATCGCAGCCTCCGGTTGAGATCTGGTTAACCGGAGGTATAATCGACGCTCTGACAATCTCTGGCTCCGATTTATGCGACATATCAAAACCACACTCCATCCTGACATTGACCACCTCGACAATAAGATTGTGTTCAAGCGCAATGCAGCTCGTGCGATTGTGGTGGATGGAGAAGACATTCTTTTACTCTATACCGAGCGTTATCATGATTACTCCATTCCTGGTGGAGGGATTGATGAAGGTGAAGACGTCATTGAGGGCATGATCCGCGAGCTGGAAGAGGAAACCGGGGCGAACAACATTCACAGCATCAAGCCGTATGGTATCTATGAGGAGTTCCGTCCCTGGTACAAAGACAATGCAGACATTGTTCATATGATTTCATACTGCTATACGTGCAAAATTGATCGTGAGCTGGGCGAAACTCGCTATGAAGATTATGAGATAAAAAACGGCATGAAAGCGGTCTGGATGAACATCCACGAGGCCATTGCCCATAACGAAAAGACTATAGCAGACAGCCCGAAAAAAGGCATGAGCATCGAGAGAGAAACGTATTTGCTCCAGTTGATTGCCAAAGAGATGATTTAACGATAAGGCCGCTGATTGTTCAGCGGCTTTATGTTCCATGTTCAGTCTACGACAACAGCCGTTCCGCTGGCAGAAACCATCAGCATTCCATTGCCCTGACCAAGCACTTCGTAATCTATATCGACACCAACCACGGCATTGGCGCCGAGGTCTTGCGCTTTTTGCTCCAGTTCCTGAAACGCAATTTCGCGGGCACGTTGCAGCTCCCGCTCGTAGGTGCCAGAACGGCCGCCGACCAGATCGCGGATACCCGCGAACATATCTTTAAACAAGTTCGCACCAAGAATGGCTTCGCCAGCGATCACGCCTTTGTAAGCCACAATCCGTTTACCTTCCACACTTGGGGTTGTTGTTACGATCATAGTCACTCCTTCTCATTTTTAGTTGAGATAACCGCAGCAAAAGAAAGTTCGATTTGTTTTTCAAAAACGGTCTCAAGGTTGGTATTCTTCTCTATACTTATTCAAGTGATTGATTTATTAATATTAAACGCGTTTAAGCCGTTTAAGAGATAAGAGAAGTTCAGGGAGATTACCAGATGGGGAAAATGAATCGCATCGTACTTGGCGTATCCATATCGTTACTCAGCGCTGCCAGTGGTGCCGCGGTGGTCGAAACAACCAGGCTGGTCGGCTTTGGAGAAGCGAAGTATCCGGAAAACTTTTCCCATTTTGACTACGTGAATCCTGATGCCCCGAAATACGGTAGCATCACCTTTGGTGCGATTGGTACGTACGACAACTTCAACCGCTATGCATCAAGAGGCGTCGCCGCGGCACGCACCGCGGAATTGTACGATTCACTGATGTTTTCACCCAGCGATGAGATTGACGCTTATTACCCCTTGATTGCCAAGAAGGTGCGTTATTCTGATGATTTCACGTGGGGGGAGATAGACATCAATCCTGATGCGCGTTTTCAGGACGGTGAGCCCATTACGGCAGAAGAT
Organism: Vibrio sp. V39_P1S14PM300; assembly: GCF_009904765.1. Taxonomy (NCBI): domain Bacteria; kingdom Pseudomonadati; phylum Pseudomonadota; class Gammaproteobacteria; order Vibrionales; family Vibrionaceae; genus Vibrio; species Vibrio sp. V39_P1S14PM300. Next base: position 7,154 of record NZ_WXWP01000340.1, on the reverse strand, counting down.
GTGGCATTTACGTTCAATAAATTTATGACGGAAGGAGTCCCGCAGTATCGGGTCTATTTTCAAGACATCAAGTCCGTGACGGTGAAAGACAAGCTCACGGTGCGCATTGATATGGCGACGTCAAACCGGGAAAAACTGTTCAGCTTTATGCAGTCGACACGGGTATTGCCAGAACACTTCTGGAAAGATAAGAACTTTGCCGAACCGCTGAATACGCCTCCGGTGGGCAGCGGTCCATATAAAATTGTGGATTACAAGTCAGGCCAGAGTGTTACGTATGGCCTGGATGAGACTTATTGGGCGAAAAGCCTGCCAGTCAATGTGGGGCGTAATAACTTTACCCGTATTCAATACGATTACTACCGCGATGACACAGTGATGCTGGAAGCGTTTAAAGCCGGTGAATTCGACTTTCGTCAGGAAGCCTCAGCGAAGTTCTGGGCAACGTCTTACACCGGCGTGAACTTCGATAAAGGTTTCATCAAAAAGCAAGAGATCCCGCATCAACAGCCAGCCGCTGCAATGGGGTTTGTGTTCAATACCGAACGTCCTGTTTTCAAAGACCCAAGAGTTCGTGAAGCGCTCAGTTATGGTATGGACTTCGAGTGGATGAACAAGAATATGTTCTACGACCAGTACACTCGCACGCGCAGCTACTTTCAAAACACGGACTACGAAGCGAAAGGGACACCCGGAGCGGGTGAACGCGCCGTATTAGAGCCATTTAAAGACCAACTGCCGCCGCGATTGTTTACGGAAGAATATCAGCCGCCGGTGACCGATGGCAGTGGCCGGATTCGGAGCCAGATGCGCAAAGCGTTTGCCTTGCTCAAGCAAGCGGGCTGGGAACTGAAAGACAAAGTGATGACCAACGTGAAAACGGGTGAGCCACTGGAATTTGAAATGCTGATCTACAGCCCAACTACTGAGCGGATTGCGATACCGGTGCAGAAAAACCTTCAGCGAATGGGGATCAGCATGAAGATCCGTTCCATCGATACGACGCAGTACACCAAGCGTCTGCGAGAACGTGATTTCGATATGGTCTCGTCGTCCTACTCACCCAACCCGTATCCTAGCCCGAACTTACTGATTATCTGGAACTCTCATTATATTGATTCCACGTACAATACTGCCGGTGTGCGTAGCCCTGTGGTTGACAAGTTGACCGAAGAAATTGCGAAAAATCAGCAGGCTCCGGAGAAGCTACTGACCTTGGGCCGTGCGCTGGATCGGGTATTGCAATGGGGTTTTTATATCATTCCTCAATGGCACACCAGCATGTACCGGGTTGCAATGTGGGACAAATTTGGTCGCCCTAATGAGATACCGAAGTACGACCTCGGTGTGGATACATGGTGGGTAGACAAGCAGAAAGCGCAAAAGCTACCAGAGAAGCGTCGCTGAAAAGAGGGATAAATGGCAGCTTACATATTCAGGCGTCTGTTATTGGTGATCCCCACGTTGTGGGCGATCATCACGATTAACTTTTTTATTATCCAGATTGCGCCGGGTGGGCCGGTAGAGCAGGCCATTGCCCAATTAGAAGGGCATAACTCGGGTATCATGGAGCGCTTTGCCGGTGGCGGTAGTGAAGTCGACTTACCGTCGGCCAGCGACAATGGCTCTCCGACAGGGTACAAGGGTTCTCGCGGGTTAGATCCTGAAGTGGTCGCTGAAATACGCAAACAGTTCGGCTTTGATAAGCCCATTCTTGAACGTTACTGGGACATGCTCAGTAATTACGTCACCTTTAACTTTGGTGAAAGTCTGTTTAAAGGTGGGAACGTCATCGACCTGATTTTGGAGCGTTTACCGGTCTCCATCTCTCTTGGCTTGTGGAGTACGCTGATTATCTATTTGATCTCCATCCCCTTGGGGATCCTCAAGGCTATCCACCATGGCTCGCGATTTGATATCTGGTCTAGTGCGGTGGTCATCGTCGGTTATGCTATTCCGGGCTTTTTGTTTGCCATCATCCTGATCATTGTGTTCGCCAGTGGGAACTATTTCAGTTGGTTCCCTCTACGCGGGCTCGTGTCTGGCAACTTTGAACAACTGACCTGGTATCAGCAGATTGCCGACTACTTTTGGCATTTAACGCTGCCTATCCTGGCGATGGTGATTGGCGGATTTGCAACCCTGAGTATGTTGACGAAAAACTCTTTCCTCGATGAAATCAATAAACAGTACGTTGTCACAGCCAGAGCGAAAGGGTTGGATGAGCGCAGCATTTTATACAAACATGTCTTCCGCAATGCCATGTTGATCATTATTGCGGGTTTTCCCAGCGCCTTTATCAGTATTTTCTTTACCGGTTCTATGTTGATCGAAGTAATGTTTTCGCTCGAAGGCATTGGCCTACTGGGTTTTGAATCGACGATTCAGCGCGACTATCCGGTTGTGTTCAGCTCACTGTATATCATGACTTTGCTGGGATTAATCCTGAGTATTATTTCCGATCTGACTTACACATGGGTCGATCCTCGCATCGACTTTGAGGCGCGTTAATGAAGTTAGTGTCATCCAGAAGAAGAAACCCGTTAAATGAAGCGCGCTGGCAACGTTTCCGTGCCAATAAACGTGGCTGGTGGTCGTTATGGTTTTTTTCTGTATTGTTTATCATCAGTTTATTTGCCGAACTGGTTGCAAACGATCGGCCGCTGTTTGTCGACTTTGACAATCAATGGTTTTTCCCGGTGTTTCATGAGTACGCAGAAACCGATTTTGGCGGCGAATTCGACATTGCCGCGGATTACACGGATCCGTATATTCTGGAACTGATTGAAGAGAAGGGATTTGTTGTTTGGCCGTTGATCCGTTTCAGTTATGACACGATCAATTACAATATCCAGGGTTCAGTACCGTCGGCACCGGATGCCGTTAACTGGCTGGGAACCGATGACAAAGGTCGGGATGTCTTGGCCAGAATTATCTATGGCTTTCGTATTTCGGTGCTCTTTGGTTTCGTGCTCACCATTGTATCGAGTGTGGTTGGTGTTGCGGTGGGTGCGACACAAGGTTACTACGGAGGCTGGCTGGATCTGTTTGGGCAACGTTTTATTGAGATCTGGTCGGGAATGCCCACCTTGTTTCTGCTGATCATCTTGTCGAGTTTTGTTGAGCCGAACTTCTGGTGGTTGCTGGGCATCATGGTGCTGTTCAGTTGGATGAGTCTGGTCGGTATCGTTCGCGCGGAATTTCTGCGTTGCCGCAATTTTGATTACGTGAGAGCCGCGCAGGCAATGGGCGTGGATGACAAACGCATCATGCTCAGACATATGTTGCCAAATGCCATGGTCGCTTCACTGACCATGATGCCGTTCATTCTTTCCGGCTCTGTCACGACACTGACTTCACTGGATTTCCTGGGTTTTGGATTGCCGGCCGGTTCGCCGTCGCTGGGTGAACTGCTGGCGCAAGGCAAAGCGAATCTTCAGGCTCCCTGGCTGGGCATTTCAGCGTTTATGGTGCTTTCTTTGATGCTGACGCTACTGGTGTTTATTGGCGAAGCGGTCCGGGATGCGTTTGACCCGCACCAACAAGGGAGATCCTGATGACGAAAACAGTATTAACAATCCGGGAGCTGTCGGTTGGTTTTGGCCGCAGCAGCAACATCGAACAAGTAACAGACAAGGTCTCTTTTTCCATCAATAAGGGTGAAACGCTGGCATTAGTTGGGGAGAGCGGCTCGGGTAAGTCAGTGACGGCCAACTCGGTACTTAAATTGTTGCCCCGAGGATCAGCGCATTATCTGAATGGGCAGATCCAGTTTGATGGCGTTGACATGCTCACGTGCTCAGAACGTCAGCTTCGCGGTATTCGTGGCGGGCGGATTGGTATGATCTTTCAAGAGCCAATGGTATCGTTGAATCCACTGCACAAAATTGGCAAGCAGTTGGTAGAAACTCTGGCGGTTCACCGCGGCATGCGCACCAACAAAGCGGAGTCGTTAGCGATTACCTGGCTCGACAAAGTGGGCATCCGCCATCCTAAAGTCAAAATCAATGCATACCCGCACGAGCTCTCAGGTGGAGAGCGGCAACGGGTGATGATTGCCATGGCACTCATCAATGAACCTGAGCTGCTGATTGCCGATGAACCCACCACGGCGTTGGATGTGTCGGTTCAGGCTCAGATTCTCGATTTGTTGAAATCGTTGCAACAAGAGTTGGGGATGGCGATGTTGTTCATTACCCATGATTTGTCGATTGTGCGCCGCATCGCGGATCGTGTGGCGGTGATGCAGGACGGAAAATTGGTTGAACAAGGAGAATGTCAGGCTCTGTTTTCTGATCCACAGCATCCCTATACGCGTCAGTTGATCAACTCCGATCCACGAGGATTGCCGGTGGATGTCCCATTCGGTAATGAAACGCTGCTGAGCGTGGAACAACTGAAAGTCTGGTTCCCGATCACTGGTGGATTATTTAAGCGGGTTATGTCACACGTAAAAGCGGTGACAAACATGGCGTTTGAGTTAAAGCGGGGCCACTCCATTGGCCTGGTTGGAGAAAGTGGTTCAGGAAAATCCACGACCGGTATGGCAATTCTGAAGTTGGTCGCTTCTGAAGGCAGTATCGTTTATTCCGGAACGGATTTGCAGGCATTGGATCGAAAAGGCATGCTACCGTATCGGAGTAAAATGCAGGTGGTATTTCAAGACCCGTTTTCGGCGCTCAATCCGAGAATGTCAGTTGCTCAGGTGATTGGTGAAGGTTTGCGGGTTCATCACCAGCAATTAGATGAAGATGCGCTCGATCGTATGATATGCGAGGTGATGGAAGAGGTGGATTTGGATCCGCAGACCCGGCACCGTTATCCGAATGAATTCTCCGGTGGTCAGCGGCAGCGTATTGCGATTGCGCGGGCATTGATTCTCAAGCCCGAGTTCATCTTACTGGACGAACCGACCTCGTCACTTGACCGCACCGTGCAGGCTCAGGTATTGGATCTCCTTAAGTCACTGCAAGAAAAATACGGGTTGACCTATCTGTTTATCAGTCACGATTTGAATGTGGTTAAATCGCTCTGTCACTACACGATTGTAATGCGTAATGGCGAAGTGATTGAGAAGGGTGAAACTCAAGCCATGTTCAGTCATCCGCAACAGGAATACACCCAACAGCTCGTGAGCTTATCCAGTTTTTAGCAGCACTGCCGGTTTGGTGATTAGGTGAAAAGCATTCAGAAAAAACCCGCAGACTTCGCAGTGACAATGTCTAAGGTGATGGCGGTGAGAACCTAAAAACTTGGCAGCAGCCCTATCGGTAGCCGTCGGCGCCATGATGCTCCCTCTCATAGGGTGAATTGACTGGCGCTGGCGATACTCAGTGGCTTGGAGAACCAGTATCCTTGCAGGTAGGTTGCGCCCATCTCGGCAAACGTTTTTTGCATTTGAGCATCTTCAATACCCTCGATTACTACATCTACGCCATTTGTACGGCACAGTTGGGTGATGAATTCGAGATAGTCGAACGATACCCGATGTTTAAGCGAGTGCCAGGCCAGCGCTTTATCGATTTTGATTTGGCTCAGGGGCAGCTCGAAAAAGCTGTTGAGTGAGCTGTAGCCGGCGCCAAAGTCATCCAGCGACAGGTTAAATCCGTATTGTTTCAGCTCTTTTAGCTGACGTCGCGCGTACTCGTTATTATCAAGAATAACGGTTTCCGTCAGCTCCAGCACGATGTTACGCGTAGGAACATTGGCCCGTGTGGCGATATTATTGACCTGCTCCGGGAACTGCGGCGTCAGTAACTGCACCACGGAGACATTGACGTTTACTTTGACATCACAGTTGTGCATCAGGTGATAACGGTGAATGAACTTGCAGGCTTTTTCAAACACCACATAGCCGAGGTCGACAATCAAACCTTTTTTCTCCGCCACCGGAATGAATTCATCTGGGTAAATTTCTCCGAAGGTTTTAGAACGCCAACGTACTAATGCTTCAAAGCTGGCCACTTGCTGCGACTGTGCATCCACGATCGGCTGGAATTTCACGTTCAACTCACCATTGACGATGGCACTTTTCAGGCCTTGCTCGATGAAGAAAAAGCGCTCCACTTTACGTCTGGTGTCACTGCTGTATATCTCCAGGCGATGGCTGTTGCGCTCGCGGCCAAACTGACAGGTGCGTGCGGCGATTTTTATGACCTCTTCCGGGGAAAGTTTGCGGTCAACGCGAGGGTAGATCCCGACACTGATGTCTTTGCCGTACGCCAGGTTATTGGCCGACAGGCTTTCCTGATAATTTGACATGATGTGTCGACCCAGAGACAACAGCTCGTCGTCGCAGAGATCCCCTTTGACCAAAAGAGCAAAATCTTCGGTGCGCAAACGGTACAGTTCGGATACTTCGTAAGGGAGATCGTTAAGCGTGCGCAACAGGAAGTTGAGCATGCGTTTGAGCAGTTTGGTGTCGTAGTGGTTGAGGTAAAAGCGCATCTCATCATTTTGAATGTAGATAAGGGCGTAATCGCTTTCTTCTTGTCTGGCAAGGCGTTCCAGCTCTATGGTCAGTTTTGATTGATTCGCAAGTCCGGATGGGACATCGGTTAGCGCCGCCTGACGCAGATACTCTTCCATCATCTTCTGAGCGGAAATGTTCCGGTGACTCCCCAGAATAAAGCGCTTGCCGTTTTGCTGCTTGAGTATTGCGGTGCCTTCTATCCAGATATAGTGTCCGCTTAAATGGCGTACCCGATATTGATTGGTGATTCGGCTGACCTGATTTTCCAGCAACTTATGTATTTCCCCGGCTAGGACATCACGTTCATCTGGGTGCACCAATGCCAGCCAGTCCTGTATGTGGGCAAATTCAGTGCCCAGCCCGAACTGGCGATAGAAATTGGGGTTCATGAAGGACATTTCATTCTGCACGCTGACACAGAAAATGCCTTCATTGAATACATCCAGAATGTTGATGAAGCTGTCCTTCATCATTTGATCGTAATAGTCTCTCACGACGGGAGAAGTTTCCATTAAGTCGAGTTTCGCCAACATAACCAGGTGGAAGAGTGAATGCCATCCAACCAGGCTTGTGACTGTTTGCGCTTCGTATCAGTTTGCGGAATCAGCGTTACTGTTTGGATAGACTAAATAAGTTTGAGGTCTGAGTAACATAACGGCTGTCGATGAAACATTTATGAAGC
>NZ_WXWP01000061.1:0-11397 GCF_009904765.1 Vibrio sp. V39_P1S14PM300 | reverse complement strand
CTCCTGCCGCGTCTACGACAGATTCAACATCGAATGAAGATTTGGTTAGCTTTTTGATTTCAGGCACCACATGTTCATCCAGATTTTCTAAATCCAGCGTCAGAAATGGTTTTTCATCCATTTTATTAGGCGCATCTAGATCTGTGTAAAACTGATATTTAGAGCCATTGGTAAGAATGGCAATTCTGGCATTGGTTACGGAGAAATAACGGAACAATTGATTTGCATGATTGGTCGAGAGTGATTCACCAAACTTTTTACATTCAATAAGAATCTGAACAGCACCGTCCTTGATCAAAGCATAATCAACTTTTTCACCTTTTTTTGTTCCGGTATCGGCAGTAAATTCAGGAATAACTTCATTGGGGTCAAAAACATCGTAACCTAATACCGAATGCAAAAATGGCATTACCAACGCATTCTTAGTGGCTTCTTCGGTCAATAAGTTCGAGGAAACTTGTGAGAGCTTTTTCGACAAAGCTTGCAGACGTTCGATGAAATCCATATATACTCCACATCTTCAAATCACTATCTCTGCATTCAATTCCCAAACAAAATCAGAAATGAAATGCACGCCATATTAATGCTCTGATTAACTCAGAGCACTTTCCAGCAATATAGGAAATTGACGAAGTGAAACCACTGAACAGGTGGAATAATTCATTTACAGAAGTCACAGATTAGTGATTTAACGCCTTATATAAGTCTCTGTAAGATTTGCACTCACGCTCCTCATCGGTTAAACCAAACCGAGCAGCCAGAGACTGCAGTTCTGTTTTGTAATGCTCCAATGCCTCTTCATCATCGGTCATGATGGCAAACTCAGCAAAATCACCGATACCTTGTAGATGGTCCAGCGTAATGTGGTATTGACCGACAAAGTACACACTTCGGGTTTTGCTCATGGTCATTACCGCTTGGTAGCCAAGGTTTTTCAACATGCTTCTGGCACTGACCGCATCGGTAATATTGGTGGCTTCGCAGCGGTCTGGGCCTGGTCCTTTGACAATCCATAATTTGATCCCTGAAGGCGCCAACTCCCGAATACACAAACTCTTATCTTGCTTAAATAAGTGTTTATCTGGCGTGTCAAAGTACACATCCGACTCGGTATTGTTCTCAAACATAACTTGATGCTCCAAAGCATGCAAAACATCCAGAAATGCGTGCTTAGAGACTACCCGGTACTTAAATTCGACTTCAAAACGTCCTTTAAAGTGGTCATTGCTCACACTGTTCTCCTGCTTACAACGTCATTCTGTACTGAGCTTACCGAGCACTTTCTCGCATAGCTGCTTGAGTGTGTTCAGTTCATCGAGATCGAGATCAAAACGGCACAACATCGCTCCCGGTACTGCCTTTGCGGCTTGTTGCAGCGACATCCCTTGCTGAGTCAGTGTCAGCACTCTCACCCGCTCGTCTTGCTCACTGCGCTTGCGCTCAACCAGTCCTTTTGTTTCAAGGCGTTTCAATAATGGTGTCAACGTCCCGGAATCCAGATACAGCTTCGAACCCAACTCTTTGACACTGATACCATTGCTTTGCCATAGCACCATCATGACCAGATATTGTGAGTACGTCAGATCCAGTTTGTCCAATAGCGGCCGATAGGCACGAATAACAGCATTCGCCGCGCTGTAAAGTGGAAAGCAAACCTGATTTTCCAACAGTAGCATTTCATCTTCCGACACAGCGGTTGTCGTTTTGCAGTGAGCCATTGACGCCCCTCCCAAAATAAATTGCGCACAATATACTTGCATTCCAATCATTTTTCGATTTAATATTGCAAAAAATAGATTGTGCACAATCTAAAACCAAGGAGAATATGATGACAACACTTTACACAACAAAAGCAACAGCTCTGGCCGGACGCAATGGCCAAGTCGCGACTGATGATGGTCTACTGGATGTCGCACTGGCTTATCCAAAAGAAATGGGTGGCAATGGTACAGCAACAAACCCGGAACAGCTCTTTGCAGCTGGCTACGCAGCGTGTTTTTCCAACGCGGTCCTGCATGTCGCACGTGAAGCAAAAGTGACTATAAAAGAAGCACCGGTAACCGCTGAAGTGGGTATCGGGCCGAATAACACTGGCGGTTTTGCTCTGACGGTCAGCTTAGCGGCCACTTTGGATCTACCTCAAGAACAAGCACTGACACTGGTTCGCACAGCTCACCAGGTTTGCCCATACTCTAACGCGACACGCGGTAATATTGATGTGGCCGTCACCGTAAACGGTGAAAGTATTTAAAGTTTAAAGGGCGTCGTTGGTACTGCTTGTGACGGTGACCGAGCTCAACAAACACCGGACAGCATAACCACGTCTCGCCTGTCATTGAAAAGCGGCTGGTGCAAAACACCAGCCGCTTTTTTACTCAGGTTATGCCGTGGTCAACGGCTCTGGTTTGGAGGATTTTTCCAACTTAATGGCAATAAATTTTGAGGTCGGCGTGTACGTTTTGTCGCCATAGCTGTCGAGTGGAACCAGAGGGTTGGTTTCAGGATAATACGCGGCAGCCTGGCCTTGCGGAATATCGTAGGCGACCAACGTGAACCCGGCCACACGACGCTCTTTTCCATCTTCCCACAATGACACCATGTCCACTTTGTCGCCCGGCTCAAAACCCAGCTTGCGAATATCCGCTTCATTGATGAATACCACTTCACGCATCCCAAACACACCGCGATAGCGGTCATTTAAGCCGTAAAGCGTGGTGTTGTACTGATCATGGGAACGCATGGTTTGCAGGATTACATCCGGCGTATGCCCTTGATCCAATACCGCTTGATTCACCAACCGTTCAGGTAATTCGCTCGACGAAAATTGCGCCAGACCGGTTTCTGTATTCCAGCGACGCTCTGCCGCCGCATTCCCCAAATGGAAACCGCCAGGCTGAGTGAGCTTTTGGTTGAAATCACTGAACCCCGGAATGGTTTCTTCAATCAGATCGCGAATCCGCCCATAGTCGGCGATTACCCAGTCCCAGTCGATCGGGTGATGACCTAAAGTCGCTTTTGCGATCCCGGCAATGATCGCCGGTTCCGAGCGAAGTGTCTGAGCTCGCGGCTTCAACTGACCATAGGAGATGTGCACCATACTAAAAGTATCTTCGACTGTGACACCCTGAGGCCCGCTCGCTTGCATATCGATTTCAGTACGCCCCAAACAAGGTAAAATCAGTGCGTCCCGGCCTGTCACCAGGTGGGAACGGTTTAGTTTGGTGGCAATATGCACGGTCAGATCACAATTGCGCATCGCAGCGTGCGTTCTAGGGGTATCCGGCGTCGCCTGAGCAAAGTTCCCCCCCAGACCAATAAACACTTTCGCACGCTGTTCTTCCATCGCTTTGATGGCCTGAACAGTGTTGTGTCCGTGTTCACGTGGCACCTGAAATTTAAAGCGGCGCTCAATGTTATCAAGCAATGCCTGAGGCGGCTTTTCATCAATTCCCATTGTCCGGTCACCTTGCACGTTGCTGTGCCCGCGAACCGGAGACAATCCTGCCCCGGGTTTACCAACATTACCTCGCAGCAATTGCAGGTTGACCACCTCTTTGATGGTGGGAACCGAATGGCGATGTTGCGTCAGCCCCATTGCCCAGCACATCACAACGCGCTCTGCACGACGATACATGCTGGCCGCCAGCTCAATCTCGGCCAGACTGAGTCCGGACTGTTCGGTAATGTGTGTCCAACTGGTGGCGTCCACTTGCGCCAGATAGTCATCCAGCCCCGTAGTGTGCTCGCGAATAAATTCATGATCGAAAACGGGTTTGGTGCCGTTCGCCTGCGCTTCGCGCTCCCACTGCAACAGGAACTTCGCCATACCGCGCAAGACAGCCATGTCCCCGCCCAGCGCCGGGCGGAAATAAGCGGTGTTGGTCGGCTCAGAGCCGTTACTCAACATCTCTATTGGATGTTGAGGGTTTTGAAACCGCTCCAGACCACGTTCTTTCAGCGGGTTGAAACAGATCACCTGAGCACCACGTTTTACAGCTTCGCGCAAAGGCTCCAGCATGCGTGGGTGGTTGGTTCCGGGGTTTTGGCCGATAACAAATATAGCATCCGCTTGCTTTAAGTCTTCAAACACAACGGTGCCTTTGCCGACCCCTACGGTATCTTTCATACCAATACCACTGGCTTCGTGACACATGTTGGAACAATCAGGAAAGTTATTAGTGCCAAACGCGCGCACAAACAGTTGGTATAGAAATGCTGCTTCATTACTTGCACGACCCGAGGTATAAAATTCTGCCTGATCCGGCGACTCCAGTGCATTGAGGTGTTGGGCGATCAGTGCAAAAGCATCATCCCAGGAAACGGGGTCGTAGTGATCGGTTTGCGCGTTATAACGCATTGGATGGGTCAATCGTCCCTGGTATTCCAGCCAGTAATCGGTTTGAGTCGACAGTGACGATACACTGTGACTGGCAAAGAAATCCGGGTCAACGAGACGGTTAGTCGCTTCCCAGTTGACGGCTTTAGCGCCATTTTCACAGAAAGTGACTTTACCACCATGGGGATCTTCTCCCCAGGCACAACCAGGGCAGTCAAACCCGCCATTCTGGTTGGTCTTTAGCATAGTGCGGATATTTTTTACCGCATTTTCACTGCCCAGCCAGCTCTTGGTGACCGCTTTCAGCGCCCCCCAGCCCCCTGCCGGACCATTGTATTGTTTGATTTGTTCTTTTTGACTCACGACTTTACTCCTCTGCCAGGAACAACAGCAAACAGGAGTAACCGTGACAACCCAAGCGTTATTCAGGAATATAACGTCAGCGAAAACGGAGGTGCTTTATCGTGCCAGAACTGAGTCCTGCTTACTGTCGGAGATGTTTTGCAACAAACGGAATGGGAAAGGATGCATATTGCTTTGATCTCAATCAAAGATTATTCATTTAAGCACACAACGTCCAATTGATAATACTGAACATGTGATTGACCTTGTCTATCAACAGAGGATAACGCACGGAATAATGGACGCGCCCAGCCATGTTACTGCTGGCGATACTGTTAAACAAGCCCCCGTGTGAAGCAGGTTTTGCGCCAAACCACCCCTTCATAGATATCGCTTATTACCGTCAAAGGAAAATCGTCGGATTTTTCCTCTCGCTCTCCATCAGCCCTCTTCAGAAAAGGTTTAACTTGATAGATGTTATCTATTGCCACATAGACAGTTTGTATTTGACCTCCTCAGAGAACAGGCGCAGTATTGATTCAGATCAAGTTTATATGCATTTTTCCTCTTGACTGACTCGCAGCGTGACGGACATCAACAAGGCCCTGCAACTAGCAAGAACAGAACTCAATAGCAAGACCAGGCAAGTAACACCATGATTGTTCATCCTAAGCCCGACATTTTCGATATTTTGTTGTCATTGAAGGGCTCTATCGCCAGAAGAATTGCTCTGCGCAGCGTAATGGTGACGGCACTGGCTTCACTGATCGTGATGGTGGAAAGTCTTTACCCTCACTGGTTTACCAAAGTGAACGCCACTCCATTTACCTTGTTGGGTATTTCGCTATCGATTTTTATGAGCTTTCGTAACAACGCCTGCTACTCACGTTGGTGGGAAGGCCGCAAAGCATGGGGACAAGTCATCACGGAATGTCGCACGTTCGCGCGCAACAGTGTCGCCATTCCGGACAAATGTCTGCGAGCGAAATTGCTGTATGAGTTATGTGGTTACACCCATGCCGTAAACGCCAGATTGCGTGACGAAAATGAATGGCAAGTTGCGCAGCCCTGGTTAGTCAAACCGGCTGCGGTTTATGGGGTGCACGTAAGTGAAGGCATTTTGCGCAGTATCAGCAAAGACTGCTCCGAGCTGGCCTTATCCGGCTCATTGAATGAATGGCGCCATACGTTGCTGGCACAGCAGCTACAGAAATTGTCGGAAGCTCAGGCTACTTGTGAGCGCATCAAAAGCACACCATTGCCATTTCCGTACACCTTACTGTTGCACCGTACCATCTATATTTTCTGCGCTTTATTGCCTTTCGCAATGGCCGGCTCGCTTGGATGGTTGGCACCGCTTTTCACCACGATTGTTGCATATACCTTTTTTGGACTGGATGCAATTGGTGATGAACTGGAAGACCCGTTCGGCCGGGATGAAAACGACCTGCCGACCGACGCCATGGTCCGAATTATTGAGCGCGACATTTTGGATGCGTTAGGCGAAACCACATTGCCGCCAACACTGGAACCGGTGGATTACGTACTCAACTGAGTACCCCGGCTCCCTGAACTGAACAATACAAAACAGGCCAAGTATGGACATTAAACAGCTTAAGTATCTTATCGCACTGGATAAAACCCGGCATTTTGGCCAGGCTGCAGCGCTGTGTCACATCACTCAACCAACGCTTTCAATGCGGATTCGCAATCTGGAAGACGAGTTGGATCTTGAACTGGTCTCTCGAGGGCAAAGGTTTGAGGGTTTCACCGAAGCTGGTGAGCGTATTCTGGCCTGGGCAAAAACGGTGTTAGCCGCACACGACGGCTTGCAAGCCGAGGCCGCGAATTGCAGAGGTCAATTGGTCGGGAGTCTGCGCCTGGGTATGGTACCTCTTGCCAGCCAGAATCCTATGCAGTTGCTCAAACCGCTTGCACAAACTTATCCAGAGCTTCGCTTTCAGGTGACCTCCATGACGTCTGAGCAAATTATCGATCAACTCAACCGCAATCAACTCGACTTGGGCATCTGTTATCTTGATCAGATTGATACGGCTTATTTTGACGTTATTGAGTTAAGCTCCACCAGCATGGGGGTGTTGTATGATACCCGTCACTTCGCATTCGATGATGCTGCCATGAGTTGGGGACACCTTGATAGCATCCCTCTGGGGCTGCTTACCAAAGGAATGCATTACCGTCAGTCTATTGATCTCAATTTGGGCAGCCAGGGGATCACACCACAAACGGTGATTGAGAGTAACTCTACTTTTCATCTGATACAGGCCGTTAATGCGGGTGTCTGTTGTGCGATTATGCCTCTGAACTGCGGCCTGGAAGCCCTTAACGACAATCTGCGTATCATTCCGATTGAACAGGCGGTTGTCCATGCGCCGATAGGGTTGTTGAAGCGCAAAAAAGAGCCGCATTCGGCTCTGACGGATCAATGTTTTGACGAAGCGAAAACCATTTTCGCACCGGCTCTTTAATCATCCCCGGTTGTATCAATAAACCGGTCCTGCTGTAACAAGGTGATATCATGAGATGTACTGCTCCTAGCCCGCTCACTGGCAATGATATGAATGCTGCGCCAGCGCAACCGGAAAGCTTTAGCTATCGCGAGTTGACCGGAGATCGCCCGGTGATTGAAAATCGCCTGCCGAGCGAATCTGCTTTGTCAATCAGCTACAATGGCATCAATCAGGCGGTCATGATGGTCACCCCCGGCAATCTGGAAGACTTTATCCGCGGATTCACACTCAGCACGGGCATCATTGAACATTTTCGTGAAGTGCATGATATTCGCATCCGCGCGCAGGGCGAGGCCTATTTTGCGGATGTCGATATCACCAACCGCGCCTTCTGGAATCTGAAAACCCAGCGTCGTCATCTGGCCGGAACCACAGGATGTGGTATCTGTGGTGTTGAAGCACTCGAACAAGCGTTGCCGGATCTCGAGCCACTTCAACCATCACTGCCACCGAGCGAAAACCTCTTTGCTGGATTGAGAATGCGTATTCAGGAAGCTCAACTGGCTGCAAAACAGAGCGGCGCGCTGCACGCCGCTTTGTATGTCGACCCCATCGGTGAAATCGTGTTATGTCGTGAGGACATTGGCCGTCACAATGCTCTGGATAAGCTGATCGGCGCCATGGCCGACCAACACTATGACCCACAACAGGGTTTTGTGGTGGTGACCAGTCGTTGCAGCCTGGAATTGATACACAAAGCTGTCCGGGCCAAAGTGGCGACCCTGGTCAGCCTCTCAGCGCCTACGGCATTAACCGTTCAGTGGGCCCGCCGTAACCACCTTAATCTGATCCACCTGCCGCAAAGCAATGTGCCTCGCCTATACAGCCCGGCACCTTAAACCAGTGACGCGTATTTTTGTGGCGGTATCGATGGTTCATCTGTCGGGGCTTTGGTAGTATCAAAGCTTCATTTGCCAAAGGTAATCTATCCCACATGATCCTCGAAAAGTTTGCCTCAATATACCAACGAGCCGCTGAACGTAAAGGCGGCGAAGACAGCCTCGAAAAACTGGTTCGCAAACCACTGACACCAGAAGAAGTAGCGAAGATTCCTGAAGATCGCTGGTTATCAGAATTTTCGATGAAAGTATTCCAGAGCGGAATCTCATGGGATGTCGTACGTAAAAAGTGGCCAAACTTTGAAGAGTTGTTTTTGGGCTTCAAGGTTGAACCTTTGCTGATGTGGTCAGATGAACTCTGGGAAGAAAAAGCCAAAGATCCACGCATTATCCGCCATTTGACGAAAGTGATGTCAATCCCGGCCAATGCTCGCATGATTTACGAAGCGCGAATTGAACACGGCTCCTTCAGCAATATGGTGGCAAACTGGCCTCAGGAACAGATCACTGAGCTTTGGGAGTACCTGAAAAAGCACGGTAATCGTCTGGGTGGCAACACCGGGCCATATTCTCTGCGCACCATTGGAGCCGATACGTTTATTCTCTCTTCCGATGTCGAGTCTCATCTGCGGCATTGCGGCGTTATCGACAGCGGACGTACGACCAAACGTGCGCAAAAAGCAGCAAATGAAGCCTTCTGCCAGTGGCGGGATGAATCCGGCCGGACGTTCACAGAGATCAGCCAGATCATCGCCTTCAGTTGTGGTGATAACCGAATCTAACCTTAGCGAAACCAGCCCGGTACGCACACCGGGTTGCCCTGCCCTCAAGCGGTATCCCGGTGTACATATTTTCCTGGTGTAACCCCAAAATAGTGTTTGAAGGCCGTGATGTAACTGCTGGTATTCTCAAACCCACACGCCAGTGCCGTTTGTGTAACGCTCTCGTGTCGCGCCAGCCAGCGCAATGAACTCAACACGCGAGCCAATTGACGCCATCGGGCAAAGGTCATCCCGGTTTGCTGCACAAACAAACGGCTCATATGCCTCGGGCTCAAACCATAATGACACGCCAATTGCGGCTGTTCGCGCCTGTCGTCTGGGCGATTTAATAACGCATCAGCGATAAGTCGTAATCGTTTATCAGTGGGCATCGGCAATCGCATCACAGAATCATCGGCTGCATTGATCTCATCCATCAGTACCCCAAGTAAACGTTGCTGAGGCTCCGTCACCTTCGTTGACCCCACGCTCTCCAGACGTCGAATGATTGCGTCACTCACAGGGTTAAGTGCCACCAGCCTAGGGAAAGCCGAAGCATGAGGCAATTGCGCTGCCGGCAGCATCAAAATCATACCATCACATTCACTAACGACTTCGGTGCGATGCCTGACATCTGGCGGTATCCACCCCACAGCTCCAGACGTAATCATCCACTGCTCCGAGCCCGCTTCAATGCTAAGCACACCACGTGATATCCAAAACAACTGCCCTTTCGGGTGTTGATGCCAATCCGTGCTGCTGTTGTCCTTATGAATCAGATGATGACGCTGACATTTCATCATTTGGCTGTTTATCTATAAAAGTGGTCTGAATATACAAATTACGCCATTCGAATAATAAATACACTTGTTATCTCGTTGTTTAAGTTACCTTTGGAGATGACGCGATGTCACAATTATGTCCCAACGTGCAGTGGGTGCTCAACGCACTGACCGAGATTATTGAAGCCCCTGATTACGACGCGCACCTTATTACTCACTACTTTTCGCCCCAGTATCAACAAACAGTCGATGGGGAACATCTCGATTTCAGCCAATTTTGTGCACACATTGCAGCCTTGAAAAGTCAGACTCATAAGATGACAGTGACATTACTGGCAGCAGCCAGCCACAACAATCTAGTGTTTACCCGCCATCAGGTTGCGGTCACCAAACTCGACGGAAGCCAAAGTACGGTTATGGTGCTCGCCTGTTTCGAGTTGAGCGGAAATAAGATCACACGTTGTTATGAGTGCTCGATGGTGATGAGTGGGCCAAAGGAGGACAAAACACTGGCCTCAATTCGCTAGGATACGTAGAAGATGAAAAATCCGGATGCATTGCATCCGGATTCACGGCTTCAACTCAATCAGTTGAAGCTGAGTGTCGCGCTGTTAAGAATACCAGTATCGCGAGAATAGTTGTCGGCCACGACCAAGCGCCACTGACCTGTCACTTCTGCCGGATCAACCCCTTGCAGAGTGAAACGCACTTTGTATTGCGTGCCACGGTCATTCGAGTTGGCCTGCTTCAATACCCAACGGCTGTTGCCTGGTGAGTACAACTCAACCGAGATGTCACCAATGTATTGATGGTCGATATCCAGCTCAATCGTGGTCTGATTGATGTCACCATTGTAGGACACATCAAACGGTACCACAATCTGGTTCGCATCAGGGATCGCCAGCGGTGAACTCATGGTGTATACGTTCTGACCCGTTGCACCATCAGGTGCGGTGGTTCCGGTGTCACCATTGGCATTGCCGTTGTAGATGTTGGCAATTTTCGGTGCCGTCAGATTAATCGCACGCACCGCATTGGCATAGTCTTTCTTACCACACGCCTGACCTTGACAGGTTTTGTCCGGGTTAGAAAAAGTGTAAGAGCGACCGTTGACACCAAATAGGAAGCCATACGCCATCGTGGTCGCAAAAGAGTTTTGCACTCCATACCCGTAAGCGTCTTTTTCGGTTCCGTTATTGGTGTGGGGATACCCGTAATCTGGTGCACCCTGATATTGTTCATGCGCGTGGTTTAGACCAAAGTTATGGCCCAACTCATGAATGAAGGTGTCGGCACCACATTCGTTGATATACGAGTGGCTGTACATCAGGCGTTTCGCGTTCGACGGCGAGTATTGCCAGTCGCTTGCCGCGACCACCCAGGCCAGACCACAGCTGATTAACCCTTGTTGTGCGTCGTAGTCTGGCGTGTTGTTCAGATCCAGATTACGGAACATCGCAACCATGTCTGCGCCTACATCTTTGCGCACGGTCTCGATATCACTGAAAATACGATCCTGTTTTTGCCCGGGAGTAATTGCGTCTAACGCTTGTCCCTGAGATTTCTTATAACCAGGCGCTGAGTCAAAGTCATACTCACGCGCAGCAATGAGGTTAACTTTGATATCCAGACCACTCTCTTTCAGGATCTGGTTACCGACGTTAAAACGGTGCTGAATCTGGGCCATATGATCCTGATTGAACCACTCAGATGTTGCTTTGGTATACACCCCCAAAACATCGATATTCGTGGTTGCGTTTGCAGCAGGCATAGCGAATCCTGACGTTATCATCAACGCTAATAACG